>JBGSKR010000672.1:0-3654 GCA_041741135.1 Mariniblastus sp. | reverse complement strand
AGCGAGGGTATCAATGTCAATGTTACGTTGATCTTTTCTCGCAAAGCGTACGACAAGGTTGCCGAAGCCTTTATTTCGGGACTTGAACGGCTTTCGGCGTCAAATCACTCGATCGGAAAGGTTGCCAGCGTCGCCAGCTTTTTTGTCAGCCGCATTGACGCTGCGATTGACGCTTTCCTGCGAGAGAAATTGAAATCAACAACGGGCGAAGCGGAGCGCAAGCAGATTGAATCGTGCCTGGGCAAGATTGCCATCGCCAACGCCAAACTTGCCTATCAAGACTACAAGCAACGTTTTAGCGGCCCGCGGTGGGATAAGCTCGCTGCTCGAAACGCTCAAACGCAACGAATATTGTGGGCCAGCACCGGAGCCAAAGACCCGGCTTTCCGCGATGTCATCTATGTCGAAGAGCTTGTTGGCGTCGATACCGTCAACACCATTCCGCCTGCAACCTTCGATGCTTTTCGCGACCATGGACAGCCGCGTCTGAGTTTGGAAAAGGGCGTCGACGAGGCTGAAGCAACGATGAACAGGTTGGCTGGATTGGACGTTTCCATCGACAGCATTACCGACCAACTACTTGACAAGGGGCTGGTTCAGTTTGCAGAAGCATTTGATAAACTGTTGCGCGCGGTTGATTCGCGATGCGGTTGCGAAGGCGATTTCGATAACGGCACGCAGTCCTATAAACTCCCCAAAGCCATGTCAGGTGAAGTTGAGAATGTCGTCGCAGAGTGGAAAGCGGCCGGAAATGTTCGACGACTTTGGAATCGCGACGCTTCACTTTGGACGGGGACGGACGAAGCGAGTTGGCTTGGTTGGCTTGGCATTACAGAGGATCAACTTGCGCACAGCGATCGACTTGCGGAATTCGCTGTAGAAGTCAAAGCCGAAGGTTTTTCCCACGTATTGTTGCTCGGTATGGGCGGATCCAGCCTCTGCCCCGATGTGCTGAAATCCTCTTTTGGGGTCGTTTCAGGTTTCCCGGAATTGCTTGTTCTTGATTCCACGGACCCGGCCCAGATAGAAACCGTCGCCAACAAGGTTGATTTGAAAAATACGTTGTTCATCGTTTCCAGCAAATCTGGATCAACGACCGAGCCCAATATTTTCAAACAGTATTTCTTCGAACGAGTCGAACAATTGATCGGCAAGGAAAAAGCGGGTTTACGATTTATCACAGTCACAGATCCCGGATCGAAACTGCAAAGGGTTGCCGAGCGAGATGGCTTTCGAGATATCTTCCACGGTTTGCCAAGTATCGGCGGTCGCTATTCCGCATTGTCAAAATTTGGAATGGTTCCTGCCGCCGCGATGGGAATCGACGTCAGGCGATTCCTCGACCGAGCCGATGAAATGGCGGTTGCCTGTTCGGCCTGTGTGCCGCTGGAAGAGAATCCCGGCGCAATGCTGGGAATCATTTTGGGCGTCGCATGTACGTCGGGCCGTGACAAAGTCACCATCGCCGCTTCGCCAGCCGTCAGAGGATTGGGTGCCTGGCTGGAGCAATTGCTCGCTGAATCAACCGGCAAAAACGGTCTTGGAATCGTACCCGTGGATCGGGAAGAACTTGCAGCGCCCAACGCCTATGGTGAAGACCGGATATTTGTCTATGTTCGACACGAATCGCTAACAGACGCGGAGCAGGACAATGCGATTGAGGCTTTGGAGGCGGCGGGTCAACCGGTTGTCCGCGTTACTGTCACCGATGCCTACGACCTGGGGCGCGAGTTCTTTCGTTGGGAGATCGCGACGGCAGTCGCGGGAGCTGTGATTGGGATCAATCCCTTCAACCAGCCGGATGTCGAAGCGAGCAAAATTGCGACTCGCGAGTTAACGGACGCCTACGAAAAAATGGGTACGCTTCCTGCAGAAGAGCCTTTCTTCGAGGACGAAGGCGTTCAGCTTTTTGCGGATGCAAACAATCAGGAAAGGCTCAAAGCAGGCCTGGATGGATCCGAGTCATTGGTGAGTTATCTTCGTTCTCACGTAAACCAGCTTTCACCCTGCGACTATTTTGGACTGCTTGCCTACATCCAAATGAATCATCCTCACGATGTCGCACTCCAATCCATTCGGCATCAGGTACGCGACAAATTCAAAGTGGCAACGGTCCTTGGTTTCGGCCCGCGTTTTTTGCACTCAACCGGGCAAGCGTACAAAGGCGGCCCCAACACCGGTGTATTTTTGCAGGTTACCTGCGACGACGCTAAAGACCTGGCTGTGCCGAAACAGTCGTTTACCTTTGGAGTTGTCAAAGCGGCTCAAGCTCGCGGTGACTTCCAGGTTCTGGCTGACCGAAAACGACGGGCTTTGCGAATTCATCTGAAGGGCGACTTGCAAACAAGCCTGGCGACACTGGAAGCTACAATCACTGAAGCACTTTCATACCACGAGTAGCTCGCTGGTCTCCACCGAGTACACGGCGGAGACCGCCGAACCACTTTCAATAACACACTGCAAGGAGATGAGGTCAATGCAAATTGGAATGATTGGGCTGGGCCGAATGGGCGCGAACATGGCGCGACGCATGATGCGCGACGGGCACGAACTCGTTGTGTTTGACTTGAATCCCGATAACGTAGCGACACTTGCGTCCGAAGGTGCCGTTGGAGCCGATTCGATGGATGATTTCGTCGCCAGGCTAAATCAACCGCGCGTCGCCTGGATCATGGTTCCTTCTGGCGATCCAACTGAGCACACGGTTAAAGAACTGGCCTCTCGAATGGACACAGGCGATATCATCATTGACGGCGGCAATTCGTATTACAAAGACGACGTACGTCGTGCCGAGTCGCTGAACGAAAAAGGGATTCACTATTTAGACGTCGGAACCAGTGGTGGCGTGTGGGGGATTGACCGAGGCTATTGCATGATGGTCGGCGGCCAGAAAGAAGCAGTGTCACATATTGACTCAATTCTCAAATCGCTGGCACCCGGCAAAGGGGACATTGAACCGACTCCCGGTCGAGAAAATATGCCCGGCACTGCTGAACAGGGATACATCTATTGTGGCCCGAGCGGCGCTGGCCATTTCGTCAAAATGGTTCACAACGGGATCGAATATGGCTTGATGCAAGCTTACGCAGAAGGATTTGATATTCTGAAAAATGCGACCTCGGAAAACTTGCCGAAAAACATGCGCTACGATTTCAATCTCGCCGATGTAGCAGAGGTCTGGCGACGAGGCAGTGTTGTCGGTTCATGGCTACTGGATCTCACCGCGTCAGCATTGGCCGAGGATGCATCGCTGGCAGGATACACCGGCTATGTTCAGGATTCAGGCGAGGGTCGCTGGACAATCATTGCGGCCATCGAAGAAGCGGTTCCGGTCGACGTGTTGTCGGCGTCCCTGTATGCCCGTTTTCGGTCGAGGCAGGAACATACCTATGGAGAGAAAGTGTTATCTGCCATGCGGGAAAAGTTCGGCGGCCATGTCGAACGTCCTGCCGGCGGATAAATTGGCTGGCGATTTGTCTGCGAATCAAGTTCATTGAATTAAACGGAATCACGATGGAATGCACAGAACCTGTCGACATGACAGCCCAAGAACCAGGTCTTCCCGCCGGGCCTTGCGCCGTTGTCATCTTTGGCGCATCAGGAGATTTAACTAAACGGAAATTGATTCCCGCGTTGTCGAATCTAGCGCGTGAA
>JBGSKR010000671.1:0-6395 GCA_041741135.1 Mariniblastus sp. | reverse complement strand
CTACCTGAAGAAGATTTTCGGATCGAAGTTCCTTCGCAGGATTCAAAACCGATAATTGCACCCCCATCATCGCCAACGAAGAATCCAATTTTGACTCCGGTGGCATCGACTCCGAAATGAACTCAGCCGCGAAGCCATCTGACGAATAAGAGAAGTCTCACGACATCTGCCAAAAATTAAAAGATCCCAAAACAACGCTACACGAGAAGAAGCCACTTTGCTTCAGATCGACATAAACTATTCCTGAAAACAAAATTCCGACCGACTGTTCCCAATAGTCGCAACTTAGGAGTCAGCAAGTGATGGTCACTTACCCCCAACATCTCGTTTCAACCCGAACATGCCAGCAGCTATTCGCAATGGTTGTGCTCCTGATAAGCACTTGCCTTTCCGGATGCACGGCATTGTTCTCGCCAATTGATTCGATACCCGCCAGTCGGGTACCGCCTCAATTCTTGGCGGAACTGCAGGCGAGTAAGGTTCCTATCGACGTCTCGCGACTGAGACAGCCGAAACCTGATTTTTACACATTGGATTCGGAGGATGTACTGGGGATCTTCGTTGAAGGTGCTTTGGGCGAGTTTGGAGAAGCTCCGCCGGTCAATATTCCATTACAAGGCAGCGACCTTCCACCAGCGATAGGTTTCCCGATTCCAGTTCGCGAAGATGGAACTGTTTCTCTGCCACTTGTTAAGCCAATACCAGTGCGAGGCCTAACCATCCAACAAGCGGAAGCGCTCATCCAACGTGCCTATCGAGGAGGCGACAGTCCGATCTTGAAGGAAGACGGACGAATCATTGTCACCATTCTGCGAGAACGAACCTATCGGGTTTACGTTGTGCGTCAGGATAACTCGCGTGCTTCACAGGGTGGCCAGTTTCAAGGACAAGCTCAAGCGGGTATCGTGACAGATCGTTCCGACTTTAGTAGTCGCGGCTTCGTATTGAATTTGCCGGCTTATCAGAATGATGTCCTCAATGCACTATCTCAAACCGGTGGCTTGCCCGGTGTCAATGCTCAATCCGAGATCAAGATTCTTCGTGGCGAACGACTAGCCATTGCCAGACGTGATCAAGAATTGACCGAGTTTTACCGGACTCGTCGCCCCGAAGAATTTCCTTATGGAATTTTACCAGCGGTTCCTGATGAAACCGATGTAATCAAAATCCCGTTGCGATTGTATCCCGGCGAAGTTCCCGATCTAAGGCCCGAAGACATCCTTCTGCGTGATGGAGATATCGTCTACGTTGAAACTCGGGAAACAGATATCTATTTCACCGGAGGATTACTCGGCGGTGGTCAGTTCCCTGTTCCACGTGACTACGATCTCGATGTGCTTCAAGCCGTAGCACTAGCCGGAACAACGATCGGTACGGGACAACGAACGGGCCTGATTGGTGGAGCTGCTCAAAACCTTCCGCCAACCGAATTGATTGTGCTGCGACAAATTCCCGGTCGCCGTCAGTTGGCGATCCGAGTTGACTTGAACGACGCGATCACTGATCCACGATCGAGGTTGTATGTAAAAGCGGGCGACACACTCCTACTTCGCTTCAAACCACAAGAAGAAATCATCAACTTCGCATCGAACCTGTTCTTCACGTTCGGTGTATCCCAACTGTTCCGAAATTGATCAAGTATCTGGCAAAGCTGGGCGAACTCATCGTCGATATCGCCCGACTTAGCCTGATGAGTCGTCGTTTGAGTCTCGAATGTGAATTATACCATGTTGATCGGACTTCCACTCAGAAACGCCCGAATGTTTTCTGCAGTAAACTTTGTTAGCCGACGACGAGCTTCGATGGTTGCCCAAGCCATATGCGGAGTTAACAAACAATTCCGTGCCTTCAATAGCGGATTCTCATTCGAAATCGGTTCTGCCGAAACCACATCCAAAATTGCGCCACCAATCCGACCAGCATTCAACGCAGCAGCCAAATCGGATTCGTTAACCATTCCACCACGAGCTGTATTGATCAGCAACGAGTTCGGCTTCATGCCTTCGAGCAAATCTCGATTGACAAACGCAACATTGGAATCGGTAAGAGGACAGTGCAGCGTTACCACGTCCGCAGTCGAAAATAGTGTTTTGACATCCAACCATTGGAAGCCGGCGTAGCTTGGTGTGTCTCGCTCGCTACGACTGCTCGCGACGACCTTCATCCCAAACGCATCGGCAATTCGCGCGACCGCCCGGCCGATTCTTCCCAGCCCCACGATTCCGATGGTCTTGCCGGTAAGTTCCCAAGTAGGTTGCAGCCAAAATGCAAAATCGGCTCGCCGCGGCCATTCACCATTCACAATCGAATCGTGATGCTGCTGCGAGCGATGAATAAAATCGAGCAAGCCGGCAAACACAAATTGAGCTACGGATTCGGTGCTGTATTCCGGCACATTTGAAACGAGAATATCGCGTTCTCGCGCTGCCTCGACATCGACAACGTTGTAGCCGGTTGCTGTGACAGCGATGAACTTTAGGTTTGGCAATTGATTCAAGATCGCTGCATCGATCACGACTTTGTTAGTCAATATGATGTCAGCATCGGCAGCTCGCTCAATCACTTCAGCTCGAGAACTGCGTGGATAAATAAAAGTCTCACCAAGTTTTTCGATCTCCGTCCACGGATTGTCACCCGGATTTGCAGTCGCACCGTCAAGAATTACGATTTTCATGGAATTGTATTTTTTGAAGTAAAAATTATTGCGAGTTCATCAGCGGTACCCGTTGATCGTCGTGTACGGTTGTAAAGCTTCAGCCACGACCAAGTTACTCCTCATCGGTCGCGGAAACCTTCAAGTCAAAACTTCCCACTCGCTCCGCATCTGTTAAAACAGTAACTCGAATCGGATGCCATCCGCTACCAAGTTTCAGTTTCGCAGATTTTTGTGCGTCAGGTTGATACCCAAAATCAGCATCAATCGAAGCACAATCATGCACCCGCACAAAGCCACGGGCAGTCGTGCTAAACTTAACTTCGTACCAGCCGGTTTTCTCAATGTTCACCCAATGTTCCACGAGCACCGCACCAGGACGTTGCGCGACCACCGAAAATTTTTCGACATCTTGCTTCACGTCGTCGGCGATATTTTGAACGTCGTCGCCCCACTGACCACTCTCATTGGCGGTCAAGCCAACCACATTTGGGACAAACTCAAACTCTCCGTAATAAGCTTTCCAAACATCGCCTTCACTTTCAGTCCCTCGTTTCTCAAACCCAGGAATCGGTTCAGAATCATAAGGACGTGGAGCCGATTTGTTTGGTGTTCGCATTCGCAACACGGCGTCAAGCATCCGTTGCTGCAACGCCTTGAACTCGTCGCTTGAACCTGCGAGGTTCGTCGATTCTTTCGGATCGGCTTTCAAATCGTGTATCTCAAATTCGTCGGCATGAGACTGAATGTTGGTGCGAACGCCTTTGAATCCATCGAGGTGAACGACTTGCATTTGCCCGCGTTTTCGCATTCGATGGACAGGCAAGAAGTTTTTGAAGTCCGGTGTTCTAGTGCTATTTTCATACTCGACATAGATCGTACTCGGCAAACCGTTCCCCACTCCAGTCAATCTGGGCATCAAGGAAACTCCATCGCAGCGAGCCGGCGCGGCGGAACCAGCTGCATCGGCAAAAGTCGCCAACCAATCGTGAAACTGAGACGGTTCATTGTTGATCTGTCCCGCTGGAATCAATTTTGGCGACCAAGCCAAAGTCGGCACACGTATACCGCCTTCCCATACGTCGCGTTTGATTCCATCGAAAGGACCAAAAGATTGAAACGAATTGGCGTCATAAGGAACTTTCGCAAGGTAGGATTCGCAGTGCGGACCATTGTCACTACTGAAGACGACGATCGTGTTTTCCGCGATCCCTAAATCTCTCAAGGTCTGAAGTAAATCACCTACACAGGAATCAATTCGCAGCACCATCGTGGCAAAACGCTCTTCGGATTCAGTCCAACCCTTTCCGACAACATCCGGATGCCGCCAAGAATCGATTTCTCCCTCAGCCGTGTTGATCATCCGGTGAATTTTTCCAATCCAATTGATGCCACCACTAAGCCCCTGCCCTGGCGGATACGGACCAGTCGGTGTTTGCAGCGCCGCATGAGGCGTGTCATAGTTCAGCATCAAAAAAAACGGCTGCTTTGACTCTGATTTGTGATGATCGATGATCCAACTTTTACTGCGAGCCGTAAACAAATCGGTGGTGTAACATTTTTGTAATTCGCTGGAGACTTCGCGGTCGTTCCACCAAACTTCTTTGGGCTCTCGATGACCCTCGCTGGCTCCTCGCGGATAATTTTCAGTCGGATAATGTAAGTGCCCATCTCGATGACGCACGTAGCCAAAAAATTCATCGAAGCCACGTTTGGTTGGGTAACTTGGCCACGTTTCAGCACTCGTCCCCTCGCCTTGCAAACCATACTTGCCAGTCATCACCGTTCGATAACCAGCCGACTTCAGCACCGATCCGAGCGTGTGGTTGTTTTCGAGCATCTTGTCGAACTGATTGTCGCGAATTTCGGCGTGCCCCTGATGTACACCGGTCAGTAATGATGATCGACTGGGCGCACACACGGGCGCCGGACAATAGTGCATACGAAGTTGCATTCCTTCGTTTGCCATCTGGTCAAGGAAAGGCGTTTTGAATTTTCGCTTGCGCTCAGACGCGTTCTGATGAAAGGCACCCAAATCCCCCCATCCCAAATCGTCAGCAAGAATAAAAATGATATTCGGTTGGTTCGAATTTGGTTGATTCGGCTGAACCTTATCGTTGGCTTGCAGATTGCCGGAAAAACAGACGATCAAAGCGGCCAGTATCAGGATAGAAGACTGAAACATTAGTATTAATTTCATAGTGTAGAAAAGCGTTAAGTGAAGATACGACATGCCAACGGTACAGTACCGACATCAAATCAGTACTGCGGCTGATCTCTTACAACCGAAAACAAACTTCTGAAAGGACAACCACGAAGCAAAGATGTTAGAAATCGAAATCCAGTTATCGCCACTCGCTATGGCAATCGGCACATGATTGGCCGATCTGATTGGCGGCTTGTGATGCACCATCAAAATCTCCATTCTTCGTCGCCAATGAGCCTCTGCTGGCCGATTGTTGCATCGTGTTCGCGAAAACAGCATAGCCGTCATCGTCGGCGTCGGTCATGTTTTCGAAGTTCAGTATCAATCCAATTGCAGATACGATTTCAAGTTCTCGCACCAGCGTGTCCGAATCGCCAGTGAACTCACCTCGACTGGAAGTCAAAGCTTTGATCTTGTCCATCGATTCGTTCAGGCGCTTCATCAAGGGAGCCCGATCCACGACTTTGCTCCAGTCCATGTCGACCATTGGTTTTTCATCTTCCGCAAAACTGCCGCCGCGCACCAACTCCGTCAACAAATCTCTTCGCCGTTTGCAACTGTTATATGCTTGAATCGTGCCGACGCGGGAGTTGGCAGCGGCCACTGCAAAAGAAGCTTGGGCTTTAGCGCCGTCTTCTTTCCAACGAATCTCGCCGTCGTACTCGCGGATGATGGCAAACAACATGCTCAACATCGTAAAGGATTGATTAACTTTTGCGTAATCACTCTTAAACTTGATTGGTGTCGTAATATCCGTTGCCAAAGAATTTTGAATTGCTTTTATTTCATCTTCGATCGTCGCACGACTGATGACTTTGGACCAAGCAAATTGCCCTTCGGCTGGAGTTGCTTCAGCGACGTCGGTTGGTGTGGTGCCTTCGCTCGTTGGACCGGAACCGCGTACGGATGAAGCCGGTCGATCGCCACTTAGTCCCTGTGCGAATAAATCCTCAAAATAAACTCCGTCCCAATCTCGCTCAGTAAATACCGGGCGCTTGACGCGTTGAACTTTTTTGGTTTTTCGTTCCTGCACCACAGCGGCTGCAATCGCGGTGGAAACGAGCGAACTTGCAATCAATCCAAAGACCATCGTTCGACGCCAGTACATCGAGTTATTCATGGGGAGCTTTCGTGATCATGGAAAAAACACTCATGGCCGTCGCCAACAACATGCTGAAAAACTATCATGGAAGGATCAATTATGTCGTGATCTGACTTTCAAAGCAAACCCATAGGGCAAGGTGTTCACGATGAGTGATTCGAATCCATCGAGCCGACGTGATTTCTTGAAAGGGAAATCCGCCCGAGAGCAGCTTCGACTTCGATCCGATCCATTAGAATCGCCTGAGTTCTCGGCAGATTTTCCTCAACCAACGGGCGAAAATGCGCGCTCTGCGGTGCGATCCACGCCTGATCGATCAACAAACTTGCGACGCAGTGCCGCCTATCTCGAACAATATTCGAAGCCAGCCATGGCATGCGAGTTTGAGATTAATTTCAATCTGCATCAATACCGTCAATCCGGTGCCGCCGCAG
>JBGSKR010000670.1:0-3160 GCA_041741135.1 Mariniblastus sp. | reverse complement strand
CTCGCCGCAGTACAGCAACCGGCGAAGCATGCGAATCTCTGGAGTGATCTCGATGCCGAGCGCTTGCTCAAGTGCATGAACCGCCGTCATCTGATAGGCGATGGGGCAAATGCCACAGATGCGAGCCGTGATATCGGGCGTTTCTTCCAACGGCCGACCCCGCAGCAGCGCTTCAAAAAAACGAGGCGGTTCATAGATCGAAAGTTGCACGTCAGCGACGATGCCGTCTTCGATTAAAACCCGCAACGCACCTTCGCCTTCGACGCGTGTCAGCGCTCCGACCAAGATCGTCCGTGTTCGATTGTCGTTCATAATACCTCTCCGGCATCCGAGTGAGGGTCGACGCGATCGCCACAGTCACGAAACTCCGGCGCGGCTGCGTTAAAGTTGCGGAGCAATGGCACCAGCTGCGGAGCTGAAACTCGGTCCGCCAAGTAATGGTGGGCTAAGCTGTCGCAGTTGCATTGCGCTGCTGGCCCAAAGCATCCGTAGCATCCGCGATTATATGCTGGGCAAATCGCACCGCAGCCAGCTTGCGTGACCGGCCCCAAGCACACTTCGTCACGCGCGACGGCTACGCATACGCTTCCGCGACGTTTGCAATCCAGGCAAATACTGTGCTTAGGTGTTCGGGGTGCGTGGCCCCTCAGCAAAGCAGATATGACGTCCAAAAGTTGAAAGCGATTGATCGGACATCCTCGCAACTCGAAGTCTACTTTGACGTGATCGGAGATAGCCGTCGATGTAGACAGCGTCTCAATGTATTGAGGCTGCGCGTAAACACAGCGTAAAAATTCGCTTCGATCGGCCCAGTTCTTCAGCGCCTGAATGCCACCTGCGGTCGCGCAAGCTCCTATCGTGATCAAGTAACGTGTTTCTCGCCGTAATGCGAGAATCCGTTTGCGATCCGCAGCGGTGGTGACCGAACCTTCCACCAAGGCGATATCGTAGGGGCCAGGTTGTACGCGACTGGAAGCCTCCAAGAAATGCACGATTTCCAGTGATTCGGCAAGGCTTAACAATTCATCCTCGCAACACAGTAACTGGAGCTGACATCCATCGCAGGAAGCAAATTTGAAGACTGCCAGTCTCGGCCGCTCGCTGACTTGCTGCTGACTTGTGGCTTCACTCATCTCACAGCTCCTGAACTCGTAGCCAAGCGCTCACGGCGTCGTAGCGAAATACTGGTCCATCGCGACAAACGAATTTCGGGCCGATCTGGCAATGGCCGCACAAGCCGATGGCACAGTTCATATTCCGCTCCAACGTGACCCAAATATTCTCCTCCGGTATGCCTCGCTGCATTGCCGACTTGGCAATGTAACGCATCATAACCTCGGGCCCGCACGTCATCACCTGCGTGGACTCAGGATTGGAAATTGCCACTCGATCAAGCAACAGAGTTACGACGCCAACGTGACCCTTCCAGCCATTTTGAGGTCGGTCGACGGTAGCCTCCACAGTGATCGCGTGTTGTCGCCAATCCGGTAGCTCAGCCGCGTACAACAAATCTTCTGGCTTGCGGGCTCCGATTAAGACGGCAACCGATCTATAGGCGTCGCGTTGTGCGATGGCAAATCGAATCAATGATCTTAGGGGAGCCAAGCCGATTCCACCAGCGGCGATAATGATGTCGTTTTTTCCGTTGCGACCTTGCATCGCATCCGAACCCACGGGCCAGCTCGTACCAAACGGCCCTCGTAATCCAAGTGAACAACCTTTGCCAGCAGAGCAAATGGCCGCTGTCACATTGCCCACGGAGCGAATCGTGTGTTGCAAGTAGCCGCTTTGGGTTTGGCCTGAAATCGAGATCGCAGCCTCTCCGACGCCAGGCATATACAGCATATTGAACTGGCCCGGGCGATAGTCATAATCCTTTTCAGCTTGGGCATCATCGAAGGCGACTTCGATCGTAAAGACGCCTGGCGTTTCGCAGCGTATGTTTTTAATGGTGATCGACCATGTCTTCCAAGGGCCCAGCGGATCGACGGAAGACGATGTTGCCAAGCTCACTTCGCTGCCTCCGTGGGAACGAGACAGGACGTTTTGGCGGGCTGTTCCGAGCGTAGTACGCGCTGGGTGGTTGGCGTTTCACGGATCGCGGCCACTTCTTCGGTCAGGTCAATTCCTACGGGACACCAAGTGATACATCGGCCACAGCCGACGCACCCGGAGGAATCAAACTGGTCGTGCCAACTCGCCAGTTTATGTGTCATCCATTGTCGAAAGCGACT
Organism: Mariniblastus sp.; assembly: GCA_041741135.1. Taxonomy (GTDB): domain Bacteria; phylum Planctomycetota; class Planctomycetia; order Pirellulales; family Pirellulaceae; genus Mariniblastus. Next base: position 926 of record JBGSKR010000670.1, on the reverse strand, counting down.
GCGTCGATCGTTACGAACGATGCCCCCGGCGGTGTAGCTAAAGTCGATATTGAAACAGGAATCCCATTCTCGTTGCCGAGCCACGTGATCCCCGGTCAAGTCGGTGACATCAGAAACAGAAGCACAGAAGCAGGTGGGGCAGACCATTGTGCAATTAGTGCACGAAAGACAGCGTGACGCGACTTCATCCCAGCGTGGATGCTCCAAATTCTCAAGCAACAATTCGCGAATCTCTGTAGTATCCATGTGTTTGGATATTTGATCGACAGCCCGCTGCTGTTTCAGCTTCGCTTGCGAACACTCTTCATCCGAGGCCGGTCTCGCACTCAATTCATGAAGCAACGCCGCTCCGCGTTCGGAGCCGACTTCGATTAGGAAGCGGTCATCGATCTCCGTAAGCGCGAGATCGAAATTCTTTTGGCACTTGGGCCCGGTCTGCATCGAAGTGCAAAAGCACGTCGAGGCTGCTACCGTGCAATTCACGGCGATGATCAGCGCTGATTCTCGGCGCTTTTTGTACACTCGATCGACGTAGGGCCCCTGCAAAAAGACTCGGTCCTGCACCGCGATGGCCGCCAATTCACACGCTCGAACACCCAGCAACGCATACTTGGGCTCAGTCTCATCCGGTGTTTCAAAACGCCAGCTCGTGCCTTCCCTTGTACCCGTCGCGATCGTCAACTTGGCTGGAAATAAAAACTGTTTCCATGAATGGGGGCCGACGTTGAATTCAAAATAGTTAGCGTGTCCCCTAGGCGCGACACGGTACTTCCCGGGCTCCTGCGTATCTCGATAGCCTTGCGGAAGATCGCTGAGTTTATCGATCTCCGCGTAGACAATCGCTTCGTCTTCCACGCTGGGCCCAACCACGGTGTAGCCCAACTCGCGTGACTGGACGATCTAATGGTTTAGTTCTGGTTTAGGGA
>JBGSKR010000669.1:0-2921 GCA_041741135.1 Mariniblastus sp. | reverse complement strand
GCGATAGCCGCGATGATGAACGGGAACGCTTGATACTCCGGCATATTGGACTGCCAAGAGAAAAAGTCAAAGGCTGGGTAAGCATAAGCGGCAATGATACAAGCTGGCGCGAGATACCATCGCCACGACGTTTGCTGTCCGATCACGTCCTCGATATTAGAGCCATCAGACATGTCGTGAGATGCCGTATCCATGACTGAATGTTGTGGGTTCATGTCTTGCTTGTAGTCGATGATTTATCAAGCTTTGGCATTGGAGTGATACTCGAAATGCAAGCTCTGATCTGCGTTATGATTGCATCGATTGAAAATCGTTGCAACGCTTCTAATTTTCCGGCTTGAGCGATCCGAGCGGCCAGTTGAGGCTCTCTGTCGATTAGCTGAAGTAAATCTGAGATATCTGAACTTTGCTTTGGCTTTACCAACCAACCTGTTTTTTCATGCGTCACAATTTCGGTCGCTCCACCTGCCGCCGCCGCGATGACCGGTCGGTTAGCGAGCATCGCTTCGACGATAACCCGACCGAAAGGCTCTGGGGCGGTAGAGCAGTGGAGCACGGCATCACAAGCCGCATAAAGCTCTGGCAAATCATCTCGAAAACCCAAGAATCGAACCCTTCCGACGAGAGCTGGATCTTCTGCCAAGCGTTCAAGTTCCTGCTTATAGGCGCGGTCATCATCGGTAAACATTGCTTCACCGACAATCCACAAGGTCCATTCGTTGCAATCCTTCAATGCGGCGATCGCGACTTCCTGCCCTTTCCAGCGAGCGATCCGGCCTACCATCAAGACAACTTTTGCGTTTCGATCCAGTTTGAAACCATCTCGAATTGCCAGCCGCGCATCATCCGGAACGGTTGCATATGTAGCTGGATTAAAGCCGTTATAAACAACTTGTACTTTATCCCGTCTTCCGCCTGCCTTCACAAATGCATCCGCTGTAGCGACCGAGTTTGCAATAACCAAGTTTGCAGTTCGATTGGCTAATTTGACCAAGAGCTTGATATTGGAACGACTAAAATGAGCGGAATCGAGAATATCATGCAAGTGATAGACAAGCGGTTTACGCGTCAGAAAACTTGCAAAAGCCGAGAGCACAAACGCTTTGGGCGTGTTGGCATAAACCACGTCATGCTGACGCGACCGGTTGGCAATCACAACGGCAAGACGGCTCGTATTGGGTATGGCCATCATCGATCTGAAAATGCCGGAGTCTTTCGTCGTCCGAAGCGACGACGCACTGACCGTGACGTCAATTGATCGACGCTGGAGCAATTCCCTAAACGGGCCGTCGGCAAATAACAAAACTTCGTTTGGCAGACCGATAGATGATGCGATGTCGGCCAGCATCAATTCAGCGCCGCCAACGGCTCCGGATTGATCGACAAAAAGTATCGAAGGTTTCAGCGAGGCATCTTCACATCCTCGAGGCTGCAAAGGTCTTGGAGCATCGGGGAGCGAAGTCTCCATCTTTTGAGACGCTTCAGACAACACTGCGGTAAATTTCTAGAAGCTTCGGCGCAACGATACTCCAAGTGAAATGTTGACGTACGTATTGGATACATTCCTCTGGCGACGGGGTGGTTGTATTTGAGGATCGCTGGAAGTAACGAGTCAATCCATCAACCAAGTCGCCGACTTCTGCGCCGTTGAGGACCCACTCTTTGCACAATGGTCGAACGACTTCCGGCATTCCACCTATGGGCGTGACCAATACGGGCGTGCCACAGGCCAGCGACTCAATTGCGATCAAACCGAAACCTTCGAGCGCTACCGAAGGGACGATTGATACATCGGCCGCTCTGTAGGCCCAGGGCAGATCATCCTCGGGCACAAAGCCGAGTAGCCGCACATGATTCTGTAGTCCAGAAGCCTCGATCTGCGATTGCAACTCATTGAGCAATGGTCCTTTGCCACCGATCATCAACAAGACATCAGGATGAACCGCGACAACTTGTTTCATCGCATCAATCAATCGATCGACCCCGACACGTTTGACCAATCGTCGGACGCACAAGACGATCCTTCGCTCCGCCGGCCAGCCAAGCCGCTGTCGTGCGACCACGCGTGGCACTTCCGAGGTCGCGAAAAACGGCTCCGCGTCCATCCCTGCATGAACAAACGTCGCTTTAGACGCCTTATAACAATATCGCAGCAGGGACAGTTCTTCGAATGCCTTTGAATCCGCCACAACTGTCGAAGATGCATTGTAAACCCGTCGTTCGACAAACTTCTTTGCCCAAGTAACAAGTCTGAATTCGCCTTCCGCCGCCGACTCATCCGCCCACGGCCCGTGAAAGTGGCTGACTAGTCGCGTATTGGGATAGCGTTTGAGCAATTTCAGCAGCGGTAGCGCGTAGAGCGCAAAGTGGCTAGCAAAGACGATCATTCGCTTAGGATTCGCTTTGCAAATCTGCTCTGCCGCTTCCCGAATATACCGCAAGCGATGCACAAGTTTCGCTTTGGGTGAACCAACGATCTTTACATTCTGTGGGATATCGACATTCGAATTATCTCCAAATACAAACCCAACAGACTCGCAATCAGAAATGGCGAAGTGCGTTAATAAGCCATCAAAATAACGATCAACTCCTCCATTCCGGCCGACGTGCATTCCAATTTCAACAATCAGCGGATCGAGTTGTCTAATGATAAGGTCTCGTTAAATCTCGTTCCAGGCAGAGCCTGGAACGAGGAAGTAGTTCAAGCAATGTGATCGTTTGGCATTAACAGGCAATGATATCTGACATGACCTTCAGGCAAGTGTTGGCCATCATAGGTCGTTGCGACATAGCCTAACGGAATCAATGCGTTTTTCACGAAGTCCAAAAATGGCTGCCCCAGCCAGTGGACTTCAATCATTAATATCGGTTTATGCTTGGTGATCGTCTCCAAAGCCCCATTAAGAGCTTCAAGCTCCGCA
>JBGSKR010000668.1:0-5585 GCA_041741135.1 Mariniblastus sp. | reverse complement strand
ACCAAAATAACAATCCACGACTTCATCTGCCAACGATACGTTCAACTTGGGCTCCTTAAAAATGGTTCGGAGACCTTACGATAATTCCCATTAATTGTTCTGATTGCAAATCGCTAGCTCATTTGACGGGTACGATGAGCCCCCCGCCCCCCTCTCCCCAAAAATTCGGAGTAAGCTTGATCACAATGGAGAACTTATTTGTCCGAATTTTTGGGGAGAGGGGGAGAACCATTTTCGAGGGCGAGAAATTTTTCTTGGGGTAAAGAAACCTTTTTCGTGCCGAAGCCGCTAACAGAACTATTCAAGAGCTTACTACTTCAGCAAGTGATCGTAACTCAAAACGAAACGTTATGTAAACTTGCTTGCGCTGCGGGCTACTGAGCTAAATAGTTTTCAGTCAATTGCCCGACAACTTTCACCACGCCTTACAACGCCCGGCGATATCGCGATTTCGCGCCTTTGGGTTTACGAAGGTCGTTGCTGTAACCGCGCATTTCATCGACCTCGGCTTGCATTGGGTCGGGCAGCAAACGGCAGTTAATCTTGGATTCGATTTTTGCCAGCTCACTTCCTTGATCGGGAGTCACTAAAGAAAATGCCACGCCTTGCTTTCCCATTCGACCTGTGCGACCGACGCGGTGTACATAATCATCGCTGAGTTCGGGAACATCGAAGTTGATGATGTGCGAGACGTTGGTGATATCGATACCACGTCCCACCACATCTGTCGCCACGAGATAACGAATCTTGCCGGATCGAAAATCTCGCATCATGGCGTCTCGAGCGCCTTGCGACATATCGCCATGCAATGTTCCAACGGCCGTCAGCGAACCGGATTTGAATAATTTTCGGTACAGCCGTTCCGTGCCCAATTTCGTTCGGCAGAAAATAATCGCCTGTTCTGGTTCTTCTCGCTGAAGAAGCTTGACAAGAATATCGTATTTCTGATCGGCGTCGACGTTAAGATAAAACTGCTCGATCGTTTCAGCGGCGACGCTGCCTTTGGAAAAATTGATGACCTTCGGACGGTACATGTATTGCTTCGCCAGTTGCCGAATGGGTTCTGGCAAGGTCGCACTGAGCAGCATCGTCTGACGCTCTTTGGGGCAGCGACGAAGAATGCGTTCAATGTCAGGGCGAAAACCAATGTCCAACATCCGGTCGGCTTCATCGAGCACGACGAACCACAATTGATCGATGTTCAGCGTGCCCCGATTGAGGTGATCGATGACGCGGCCGGGTGTGCCGACCACGACATGACAGCCTTTTTCGAGTTGGCTGATTTGTTTGTTAATCGGACGACCGCCGTAGAGACAACAGCAATGCACGTTGTCCGGAGCCATGCGGCGGAACTCATTTTCGACTTGAACCGCCAACTCTCGCGTCGGCGTCAGAATCAAGGCTTGAGGTTTCGGTTTGACAACATCCAGATCAAGTTGTTCCAAAATCGGGATCGCAAAGGCAGCGGTCTTGCCGGTTCCGGTGCGAGCTTGGCCGATGACGTCGTATTCTTCCATCGCCAGCGGAATCACACCGGCTTGAACGGGGGAAGGTTTCTCGTATCCGATCCGCTCTAACGTTTCCAGCATTTTCTTGGACAATCCCATGTGCTGGAACGACAGTAGCTGTTTGCGTTTTTCGACTTGTTTAGCCACAGTATTGGGAACCGAGTTTCAAAGGTGCATTTCCATGCACGTGACAACGATTGGTTAAATCTGCTATTTTGATGCAATCATTAAGCTATATTGCGAAAGACTGCGGGTCAATGCGGGCCGCTTAAACGCGGGCCGCATCATTGCGAAGCGGCCCGCAACGATGCTCGCCGCGAGAGAGACTGAGTTTTCCCATGACAAAAACGATTATCGATGCGATCTTAGCGGCTCGTACTAACCCGCGACTGATACCGGAAACCACCCGCTTATCGGGTCAAGTTGTTTCCTGGGACGATGAAGCTGTCGATGAGCTGATCCGTCAACTGGTTGACTTCGGCGACGAATTGCAGGAAGTGGTTTCGCCCTCGAACCGTTCGCAGGACACGGTCGAGAAAGTCCCATTGGCTCAGCTACTGCAACCGATCATTCATGGGCTAACCGAGCGAGAGCTCAAGCTTCAACAATCGCTCGCGGGCGAATCTACGAAGGATGATGCAGATGGGCCACCAAATACGTTACCCGAGTGGTCGGACTCGCGGTTGCGAAACGTCGAGTCGCTGTACCGGTTGACTCCCGAAGAGAGCGATTTCCGAAATCATCTGCTGCGATGGCTGGGGACGGCGGCGACCGAGAACACGACCGAACTTTGGACGGAGCTGATTTGTCACGATCCACCGGCCCATCGACTTGGAATTGTGCTCGCGTTTTCGCCAATGATGCAAGCTGGCTATCAGCCTTCGCCGGAAATGCTGGCGCGATTGCTGACCGAGGCGACCGCTCATTCTCAGATCGCGCCTGCCGTTTTTGATTTGTTCAACTACTATTTTCGAACCGGCAAGTTGGCGGTGCATCCAGCGGCCCCGCGCGCACCGCAGCTCACGGAACTACTGGGCGGGCTGGCCGGTCAGCTTGGAAAAATCGAAGATGGCGATTTCCCTCCCAACTTCGAAGCGTGGCAGATCAATCAACTTGTTTCCGATTCCGTGGCCTTGATCGTAGCGCTCTGCGACACGTTTTCGTTGATCGGTCATCAAGGCGCGATCGGGAAACTTCATCAGGCACTCTCGTTGAAACATCGCCGTGTGCAAACCGAAGCCGCCGCCGCGTTGACACGATTGGGCGACGAAGCTGGTAAGAAAGCGCTGATCGCGCTCGCTCAACAGCCCATCTCGCGATTGCGAGTGCTGGCTTATGCCGAAGAGCTGGGCTTCAAACGGGAAATTTCACTTGAGCTGCAAGGCGAGATTGCGATCGCGGAAAGCCATCTGGCGATTTGGTTGGCCGAGCCGACTCAAATGGGACTGGCTCCCAGCAGCATCGAATTGCTGGACAATCGCGAAATCTATTGGCCCAGTTACGAACATCCGGTGCAGTGTTATTTGTTTCGATATGCTTATGGAACGGGCGAGTCGGCGCATCGAAACATCGCCATCTGTGGGCCGATGGTGCATGCGTTTGTGAACGACTTGCAACATCTTTCCATCGATGAAATTTATGCGGCGTTCGCGGGTTGGCAGACGATCCATCAAGACATTTTTCAAATGTCGCCCGCGAAAGCCCAAGCGGCGTTTCCGAACGAGTGGCGACGTTTGCAAAGTGGTTTATTGGAAAATGAACTGGAAGACGTCAAAGTCCAAACGGTCGGCAGCTTTTTTGGTGAATTGGTTTTGATCGCCACTGGCATTCGTGACAATGAAGCCGGAACGATCGTGGTGGATGTTACCGATTCAACTTGGTTCGAAACGGGAAATCCGGAAGCTCCCGTCGATTGGAAATTGGCGTTTGCGATTTGGCGAGGAAAAAAAATCTTGCAAGAGTTTAATCCGCACGAGCAGGCTTAATTGATTGAGATTAAGCGATCAGGCCCGCCAAGGCCCGCAATTGTTCTTGCGTGGTTGAGGTCTTATAATCGGAAGTTAGTTTAGCGTTTCAATCTGATTTTTGTTTAGAACGTGTTTTAAAATGGTAGCGGAACGGCGCGAGCCGTCCGGTTTCGTAAGGGCCAGCTTTGATTTTGCGTTACCGGAGGGCTTGCGCCCTGCTGCTTACATTGGCATTTTGAATTTTAAAACACGTTCTTAGTGGAACGCGCTAGAGTTCCTGAACGACGGGGAATTCTGGCGAATTCCACTACTAGCCACCCCAAGATTGGACTTTCTAAACCTACCGTTCTTGAACCCAATTTTCTCGCAGTCAACTACTTGCACCAAACCGCACTCAGCAACGACAAATCATGGAACCTACGGAACAACCACATCGAATTCTGATCGTCGACGACAACGGAGCAAACTGCGAGCTGCTCGAAGCTTATCTCGCGGGCCTGAATTGTGTCACCGAAGTCGCCGTGGACGGGCAGGAGGCGATGGAGAAAGCCGCTTCGTTCGAGCCAGACCTAATGTTGCTCGATGTGATGATGCCTAAGCTGTCGGGTTTCGAAGTCTGCGAACGCTTAAAGGCCGACGCGAAACTGAGCAAGATCATGGTGCTGATGGTCACCGCACTCAATGAACTCGGCGACATCGAGCGTGCCCTCAAAGCCGGCACCAACGACTTCCTCTCGAAGCCCGTCAACCGTGTCGAACTGCTCAAGCGAGTTGAGAACATGCTCAAGCTAAAGGGCGTGACGGACGAGAACGAAAGACTGCGGCAATATATTCAAAAGATGGAAGAAGACCGTTAGGCTTGGGCTGCCGCGAATAAGACAATCTTGCCGGTTGGCCGAATACACGACGGAATTGCTGAACGTGATTAATGTGTTGGGATTGTTGGTGGAGTTGGAACCTGAACAGGCAAAATTATTGGAGGCAATTTGTGAGCAACCCACACTTGATTTCCGTGGATGAACTTCAACTGGGCGGAGCCTTGGATGTTCCTGAATCTTGGCGAAAGTCACTCAGCGTGGAGAAAAAACTCCTGCTCTTTGATGACGACGATGAAGCGGCGGATATTCCCGCGTCGATGCCCAATTCTGCGGACGAAGATGTTCCTCAGGGCAGCTTTCTTTGAGCGACGCCGATTTTTTCGGAGGTTGATACACCTTCTTCCCCGTGTTTGGGCATTGCATCCTAAAGAACCTACAGCTAAAATTCCGATATTGAGACTGAATCTCATTATTGAAATCGCTGGCAGCCACGGAAAAATCTGAAGATGCTCAACACTTCCGCACCCTCCAACCATTCACTCACGCCTTCTTCGGTGGCCGATTTCGCTGCGCTTCCGGCGATTGACTCTCCTTGTCCAGCCGTCTCAACGCATTCAACCGATAAAAAATCGGCGCCGGTTCCTCTGCGAGACTTAAAAGCCGGGCAGCTCGCCACCATCACCTCGCTCCATGGCAGTGCTCAGGATGTGGCAAGACTCGCAGAAATGGGATTGCGATCGGGCACCGATGTCGTGGTGATTCGCAACGGCATCACTTGCATCGTGCAGCTGGAAGGTTGCCGGTTGTGCATTCGGCTTTCCGCAGATTTACAGATTCTGGTTTCTGTTTAGAAGCCTCTGCCAAAATGAGTAAAAATTCAGCCACGACCAAACCCATTCGCGTGGCCGTACTTGGCAATCCCAACACGGGCAAGTCGACGCTGTTCAACGCGCTCACCGGCATCCGTCAGCAGACAGGAAATTACCCCGGCGTCACGGTCGCCAAGCATACGGGCCGGATGAGTTTCGACGATCAGGAATTCGAGTTAATCGATCTGCCGGGAACTTACAGCCTTGCCCCGCGTTCTCCGGACGAAGTCGTAACGGTCAACGTGCTGCTGGGAACTCCGCCCGCTGACTCGCCGCCCGATTTGATTCTATGCGTTGTCGATGCCGCCAACCTGCAACGCAACCTATTTCTCGTCAGCCAGATTCTCGATTTACATCAGCCCACGGTCGTTGCCTTAAACATGACCGACGTCGCGCTGCGAAAGGGCCTAGAAATCGATCTGC
>JBGSKR010000667.1:0-7394 GCA_041741135.1 Mariniblastus sp. | reverse complement strand
AACCCGAATCCTCGCCGAATTTGGTCCATATTGTGTAACACATTCCGTATTTTCCGGGCGGTCAAGCGGTGATAACAACCAGACCACAGAACAACATATCTACACGATCTTTAAAAACGACAACTCCCGCTCGCTTTTCTCAGGTCCTCTCACAGCACGCTGTTAAGATTGAGTGGCCGAGAATCATCGGTGTCAAGTGACCCTCATCACTCGCTGCTCGCCACTCGTTTTTACAATTGCCCTCTGTCTCCATCCTCAACCCCGGTTACAACGCTGAGGGTTGGGTCGCTGATAACATTCATTCAGTACTTGACCAGACTCACCGGGACATAGAAGTAACCGTCGTTGACGATGGCTCAACGGATCGCTGTTTGCAGTTGATACAGTCATTTTGCGATCGGATTCAGTGGGCGACAGGGCCGAATCGTGGTGGGAATGTGGCTGAAAATCGGATTCGAACTTGCTCGGAATGTGTCCTGCCTTCCTTTGCTTGGTCTGGTCGCCCTTGGACCATGCGCGAAAATTTAAGGCTTCTGGGCGAACGTCCAAAGTATCTGGCCAGCCGCAGTAAACCCGTGGATATTGTATGTGCGCCTGAAGAGATCATTTCGGCGATTCAGCAAAACTGATTCTCCAAGATCAATGCCGAAATTGGGCTACATATCCTCGGATTGACGAATCTGTTACAGCTTCCAACGCAAGCATACGCCGCGTTGCGCACGACCTTCAAAGCCAAACCGCACGCTGACGCCCGAACCATCGACCGCTGAGGCACCTTCACGTTAGAGAGTACCTGAAAATGGCGATGAGGCGGATCCAACATTGCGATCTTCAAACGCGTTTCAACGGTCGAGACCTTAGTCACTGAGCCCGCTTTTATTATGAAATCGTACTTACGTAACTTCTCAGCCTACGCGAACGAATTCGGCATCCGGTGTGCACTTTCGCTTGTCTGGCAAAGAAAGTTTAATATCGAAATGATGAGTGTACGACCCGCAGGCATAAAATACCCGCTGCTTTGTCGTGGGAATGACTCAGACTTCTCTGTATTACGCCAAGTCATTGGACTACGAGAAGTGGAATTTCCGCTTCTGCACGTTCCAAAGTCGATTATCGACGGGGGGGCCAATGTAGGCTACTCGTCCGTTTTCTTTGCCAATCTTTGGCCAGAAGCACGAATTGTTGCTGTCGAGCCGGATGCCGATAACTTTGAAATGTTGGAAAAGAACACAGGTCCGTATCCCAACATCAATTGCATTCGTGCTGCCATCTGGCCCAAGGACGAAGAGGTCTGTATCGCGAATCCAGATGCCTCATCGTTTGAATTTCGGGTGAAGGAATCAGAATCAAACACAATTACGATCTCTGGGAAAACGATCCAGAACATTATGGCAATCGCGGGCTTCGAAACCGTTGATCTTCTAAAACTTGATATTGAGGGTGCCGAATACGATCTCTTTGAAACGGGGCTGCCGTCGTGGTTGGAGCATGTTGAGTTCCTTGCGTTAGAGATACATGATAGGCTTCGCTTTGGTTGCAGCACACTTATTCACAACCGATTGAGTGAGTGGTCCCATTCATTCCACGGCGAATACGATTTATTCCAGCGCCCAAACGCTTTAGGGCAGTCAACGTCATGACTGGATCTTCAACCGAGTTCCCAACCAGAATCGCTAGTTTTCAATCCAAGTAGGGAAGTAGTTTTGATGAACCTCTTTGATTTCGTTGACGACGTCCAAGTAATCTCGCTTATGCGATCGAAGAAAAGGCGAGAATTATTGCGGTCAGCTTTCGACAATGTAAATACGGCTAACTACTCGATCTCCGACGCCGTTGACGGGAAAAATCTCGATTTGGAAAAAATGAAGCGAAATGGTGAAATCGTGGTGCGCTCAGGTGGCCCAAATCGCGGACGGTTCTTGACACATGGGCATGCTGGTTGTATTCTTTCTCACCGAGCGATTTGGAAGCTTCATCTAAAGAGCGATCATGAAACAGTATTGGTTTGCGAAGATGATATCACATGGCAGCATGACAGCATCGCCCAACTTTCAAGTTTTTTTTCTCAAATGGATCTTTGGGACATGGTCTATTTGCACTCGCACTTTTCGGTTGAGGAACGACCACGAGAACGAATCTCAGAGAATTGTTATCGTGCAAACAACGAACATGGTGGCACACTCTGCTATGCGATCAATCGTCCTGTAGCGGAATACTTGCTGAAGATTTCATGGCCTTTGGAAGGCGCAGCGGACGGGACGACTAATTGGGTTTCTGGTGACTGGAGCGGGGGTGGTCGCGAGCTTGGATTCAAGAGTTACCTTTGTTATCCGTTTCCATGCCAATCCATTGGTGATGCCTCGACGATTGGCCAGCGTCCGTCGCTGATGAATCGAGCCATTGAGTTCTCAAAAAGATACCTTCGCAAAGTCTGATTCCAAATGATAGAGTGTTTCGTACCTCAGGTACATTCGTAATAACTTATATCGATCCTGAATTATGCGACCCTGCATGCACCATTTTACGAATTTCGATGTTTCGGAAGCCCACAGATGAATGTTTTGCGGTATTGTGGAATCAATCGCAATCTGAGTAGAAAAGCAGGTTATCATCAAATTGTAGAATGGCTGTCCCCAGGAGAAAGTCTTTTTTGCGATCGCCCTCCGGTAAAGAAGGATCTCTTTGGCAGAATTGTACGCAAGGTATTAGGTCTGGGCGCGATGTCATCTTGGCATCAGCCGTCATCGATCAAGCTGGAAATCCTTTGCGTAAAATGCGCGTGGCGAAAGCGGCCCGATATAATTCACTGCCTATGGTTGGACCATGATTGGGGATACTTGGACCTTCTAATACCCAGACATATACGACTTGTTGGAACTGTTCATGTTGATGCTAGTCTGATGGGTAGGGTCCTCAAGCCCTCAAAAAGGCTCCATCGCGTTGATGCCTGGGTGTTGATGAGCGAAACACAAGCACAGCCCATGATTGACCTTGGCATACCACGTGAACGACTTCACGTGATTCACCATGGCATTAATATTGATCAGTTTTATCCTAGCGATAGAGACAAAACGCGACGCGACCGTCTGAAGATCCTACATGTAGGAACTCACCAACGTAATTTTGACTGTTTGCGAAGTTTAGCGACCGTCCTCGACAAAGCCAAGTTTGAACTGACTGTTATTTCGGCACCCGACACGCATTATCAGTTTAGTGGCATTCCAGGCGTTTGCTGCCTTTCTGGACTCAGTGAAAGTCAGTTGCTAGACCATTACCATCGGGCTGATTGCCTTCTGCAGCTTGTTAATGAGGCAACCGCGAACAATGCCCTGCTAGAAGGTATGGCCTGCGGATTACCGATTATATCTCAGCTAGTTGGCGGCGTCCCAGAATACGTTAACGAAAAATGTTCGATTTTGTGTAATCCTAACGATTGCACGGAAGTTGAGGACGCCCTCGGGATTTTATACGATGACGATAAGCTAAGACTTGATATGGGGCGGGCGAGTCGTCAGAGAGCGTTGGAGTTGGATTGGGTGCATGTCGCGGAAAAAACACAGCAGCTTTACGAGAGAGTATTCGTAGGCGTACGGCATTGATGCCGCGTATTTGCTAGGCTCATATCGCAATTGTTTGCGATATATGTGCAGAATATTGTGTTGTTCAAGTTGGTTAATGCTAACTAGTGGGCTTATTTGCTAAAAGGCTTTTCGATGAAACTGCGCGGGATCATGTTGGTAAAGAACGAAGAGGATATCATTCGCTATTCTTTAGAACACGCGGCTCATCAATTCGACTCTATCCACATCATCGATAACGGAAGTGATGATCGAACCTGGGATCGTGTTCAAGAAGTTGCAAAACAGTTTTCTAACATTAAGCCGTTCGAAAAGGTGACCAAAGCATTTCGTGACGGGCTGAGGTGCCTTCCGTTTAACGCATTCAAGGATGATGCGGTACGAGGCGACTGGTGGTGTCGTCTCGACGGGGACGAAATCTACTTAGACGATCCAAAATCGTTTCTTTCACAGGTCGCCTGGTATCACCATGTCGTGTGGAGCTGCCATCTTAACTTTTATCTAACGGAGCAAGATCTTAGCTGGCTTAATGAACTCGAAACATTGGAAAGCCTGCCAGAGTTCAATGAAAGTTTACACTTGCTATTTTATCGCTGCAACTTTAGTGAGCCGCGTTTTTTTCGACACCACCCTCGCCTCAAATGGACGGAAGATATGTCTTGGCCAAAGAACATGGGTGTTGCGGCACCTCAACGAATTCGCGTAAGGCATTATCAGTACCGGTCGCCCCATCAAATCGATAAGCGACTAAGTACCCGTCGAATCGCCACCGACGGTGGATACGTGAATTTCAAAAAGGATGTCGAAGCCAAGAGTTGGCGAGACAAGATTTTTGATAGCGCCTCAATGACTAAGTTTGAGTCTAATACAGAAGTTGCGATACCATGCCCGCATCCTAATCAAATCGGTTTCAAGCGATGGCTGAAAATTTGCGCGCACGCCGCTGGAGTTTTGCCATAGAAAATGGAATTGGTACGAAATGCAATGAACCACTCCTGGACAACAAGCGATTAAATAGATGCCCATCGTGGCTGATACGCAATTGAAGCTCGAAGGGGTCGTCTCCGGCGAGTCAGTAAAAACCATTATGCCTAGAGACCTCGAAGAAGCAAACCTGGCTGGCGCCGTTTTAGACAGGCCGCGAAGGTTCTGGATTTCCGTGGCCAATGAGTGATGCACCTACCGCATCGGTGGTGATAGCCACAAGAAATCGTTGCAAGGAACTGCGTATTGCGCTCCATTCGGCATTACTGCAGTCGTCGCATCCCGAAGTGATTGTCATTGATGACGGCTCCGACGATGGCACTGCAGAAATGGTAAGGACTGCTTTCCCATTGGTAAAGCTGGTTTGCCACGATCGACCGACTGGTTATATTGTCGCGCGGAACGAGGGAGCCAAGATCGCACAAGGCAGCATCATCTTTTCGATAGACGATGACGCTGCTTTCTCGACGACGGACGTTGTTAGTCAGACGATTCAAGAGTTCGCCACCGACAAAATTGGTGCTGTCGCGATTCCCTATATTGACGTCAATAGAGATGGCATTGAGCGGCAGCGAACTCCAGATTCAAAGTGTATTTTGGTTGCCGACCGATATATCGGGACGGCCCATGCCATCAGAAGGCAGATATTTCTTGGAATAGGTGGATACCGGGAACAATTTTTTCATCAGGGGGAAGAGTCCGACTTTTGCATTCGCATGCTGGATGCTGGTTATTTTGTGCGGCTGGGTAATTCCGATCGAATTGATCACTTTGAATCACCCAAACGCGACACCAAACGGATGGATTTGTATGGTCGACGCAATGATATCCTGTTCGTGTTCCTGAATGTGCCATTGCGATATTTACCGCTGCATCTACTGTCGCTAACGATTAAGGGGATTCTGTTTGGGGTGCGAGTGCGAAGACCGTTTCACATGATACGCGGATTGGTAATGGGTTATGCCGCGGCTATTCGATATCGTCGCTCGCGTGCGCCGGTATCAATTGCAACCTATAAGCTATACCGACGATTACGAGTCTCACAGGCCGTTCCACTGGAAGATTGTCGCCAATTTCTGCCGTAAATTGCTATTGGTCCGTCAACATTTGTTTAGTGTTACGTAAAACTAGCCGAATCGCGCTAGCGACGGTGCACTGCGCCGACAACCGGGGCCAGCGCCCATCGGCTAATCCGAATTCTTAATGTTGACCGCTTATTGCATTAGCTGGCAAGACTCAAAATTACGCGGCTCCAGGAATCTTATTCGGTATGACGTACCAAGAGGAGTCGCTCCGCGACTCGCAAATCCGGTGTCGCGAAGCGACACCGCTACGCACTTTTAAACTGACTTAGATGTGCCTTGTGCACGACGTATTGAATGGACGAACTTTCAAATAATTTCGCGATCGTAACCTTCTTATTGGCGGCGAGCTTGATCGCCGTAGACTGTAGCGAAGACATTCGCAAGCTGGTTTCAGCGAGAAACGTGTTCATTTTGGCCATGGCGGCGTGGTATCTTACCGAAGCCCTGCTCCTGCCTGAGGAATTGAACAAGTATTCGCAAAACCAATTTGACACGGGGGTGTTAAGCGTTGCGTTCTGTCTGGCAACATTCATCGCCGCCTATTACGCTAGCAGCAGCGGTCGTGTCTTTGATGGGCTGTTTCGTCGTTTGGCCGTTGTCGATCGCCCGCAGATTTTGTGGAGGGTTTTTGTCGGCGCTTTGATAATCGGTTTTTTGCCTTTGGTTGTGATTGCGAAAGGGAATGTGCTGCTGATTATCGAAGATGCGTTTGTCCCTCGAGCGAGATGGACCAGCATTTTCCAAAGGGGACAGTACGGAGGTATACGCGATGCGTTTCTGGAACTGCAAATGTTCTTAAGGGCTGCCATTCCACTGGGTGCTGCGATCGCCATGTCGAGAGGTTTTTCCCCTAAAAATCGTACGATCGCTGGTGTTTTTCTGCTTTACGCATTTGCGAGGGCTTTTAATTCAGGAACACGGTCGCAGGTGATTGAGGTGTTCCTGCCGATCGCCGGTGCGGTCTACTGGCGAATGTCTAAAGCTCAAAAGCAATTGGCAATTCAGTATGGCTTGCCAATTTTCGCAGTTTTAACCTTGGTATGGTCTGCCGCGACGGTCACCAGTCGCAATGCGGGAGGTGTGGATTGGGAAAAAGCCACCGACGCGAAATATGTTGGATTTGAGATGTTTCGCGAACTCTTATACATCACGTCGGTTGTACCAGAACAGAGCGACTATAAGTATGGCATGACCTATTACGTCCAGGCGATCAATCCGGTCCCCCGATTCCTCTGGCCGGGAAAACCGGATGGTGACGCCGGTTTGGAATTGGCTCGATTGCAAGGGTCGACCGTCGATGGCAAGGCGTATTTGACGGCGTCTCCAGGGCTGATCGGGGAGATGTATTGGAATTTCGGGTTGATTGGCATTTTCGGCATCAGTGGTCTGTTAGGGTATTTGGCGCGCTGCTGGGACCGAATCGAGCCCCTCGCCGAACGGTCACTGATTGCGTTTACTGTCTATGGTGCCGGGCTGGCGATCATCTTCCTTTCGGGACGCTCTTTTAATATGGCAACTTTGTATGGGATGATGGCGCTGTTGGCGGCGCTCATCTTGTTTTCGGGAGAGAAGGGGAAATAGAGAGTTTTCAGTTGGGAGTCGGCAGTCGTCAGATCGAAGTTTGCAGATGGCAGATGGCAGATGGCAGATGGCAGTTTGCAGTTGGCAGTTTGCTGACCGAAGTTTGCAATTGGGAGATGGCAGTTTGCAGTTGGCCGTGTTTAGCGATGGGACGGTATCGTGGCTT
>JBGSKR010000666.1:0-11919 GCA_041741135.1 Mariniblastus sp. | reverse complement strand
CGAACGCGATCGGATTTTTGGTAAGCGACGAAGCGAGTGGAGTGAACGGCTCCATCTGGAACGTGGATCATGGTTTTACGGCAAGTGCTGACGGACGACCGCTGCGCTACTCTGTCGCAAAGCAACTCGTGAGCTAGTTTGCAACCAGCCGAACCCGTTGAACGAGATGTGCTTCTTCTCTTTTATTCTTTTCCAGAATTCGATCGGTAAATGCAACCATGGCAGCGTTTTTCATAGTTGACTACACCATCCACTTCGATGACACGATGGCTTATGGCGGTCATCATTTTCTGACGGCCTTCAAATTGCAATGTGCTTCGCGCGAAGCTTACTTGTTTGGAGAACACATTTTCGATCAGTTGGGCGTCAAAGCGGCGTTAGAAGAAATCCATTTACTGACTTCAGATGCCTACGCCAGAAACCTTCAGTCGATGCAGCTTGGTGATCGTGTTGCGATTCTGTTGACGTTGGAACAGTGGGGCCGAGCCAGTGCCAGGTTTTGCTACCGCGTACTCAACCAACGTGGCGAGCGAGTGTGTGCTGGTTTTCAAACGCTGATTTGTGCCGACGCCAAATCGGGTGAACCACGCACGCTGCCGACGGCCTTAAGCGATGCGATGAACAACTTGCGCGACATCGAAGAGGTACGTCCCCATCAATCGTTTCGCGACATCGTGTTGGCAGGCGGTCAAGGGCTTGATGAGCTGTTCGGCGAAGCGGAGCGAGCAATAGCTGTCGAGTACCTTGCTGATCGATACCCGCGCCCGGCAATTGTTCCCATTCAACCAATTCAAGAAACGATCGTCATTCCATCGGCAGTGATTCACAATTCTCCGTCGGTGGCGAAAAACGGACAAGCGCCAGCGGTGACGAACGAACGGCAATTGACAGCGCGAACAACGGAAACGAAGCCCCTAACAGAAGCATGGTTGTTTGCGGGGCAAGGCGCTTTTGATGGACAATTATTCTGTCGGCGGCTTCAGCAATACGGCTCAATGGATACCAGTCACAAGAAAGAACTTGAAGAGTGCGAACAAGTTGCGCAAGAGTTTTATGGCGAACATGCTGCTGCACTTTTTTCGACTGACATCGATCAGTGTCAAGCGGCGATTGCGGTGAAGCCCGGCCTCTCACAAGTTGCCATTCTCTTGCAGAATATTTTGGGCGCTCGAGCGTGGCGATCACAAGGACATCGACCTGAGTTCTTGATGGGACACAGTTTCGGGGAGATTGCAGCCTTCCATGAAGCGGGATGTTTCGATCTTGCCACGGCGGTTCGCATCGTGTGTCTTCGCCATCAAGCCATCGAGCGATACGCTCCTGAGCAGAGCGGCTTGCTGGCGGTGTTCGCGGAACGTCATCGTTTGATCGCCGAATTGAGCACACCAAGTTTTTCAAAAGTTTGCATCGCTGGCCGCAACCATGACTTACAGACCGTTGCCTCCGGACCGCTGCACCAACTCGAGTTACTTGGTATTCATTTACGCAAGCAAGGTATTCAGACCGCCAGCATTTCAAGCTCCACGTCATTTCACCATCCTGATCTTGCGATAGCAGCAGAGCAGTGGTATCAGTCGATGCGTTCATGCACGATGCAACCACCCACCACGAAGATTTATTCGCCAATCGGTCGGCGCCTGATTGCCCAAAATGAAGACTTGGCAGGCACTCTCGCCAGTCAACTGCTGCGGCCATTTGACTTGCAAGGCGCACTTCACGATTTAGCAGCCAGTGGCATTGCTCAAGTCGTTGATTGCGGGTCAACGGGTTCTCTGGCGAAACTCGTGACCAAAGCCAGTCATGGCGTAGTGGAGGTCTGCTGCGTGGCAGCGCTCGAGCGAGAAGGCGACTTGTTTTGCAAAAAGAATTCAGAATTTGTTTCGCCAGCGATGATCAATGATGTTGGCAATGGTGCTGGCACTCATCATCCTCAACCGCCACGGAACGACGTCGCTATCGAGGCTTCACAAACTCAGCCTGCTCGACCGAGTGGCG
This sequence comes from Mariniblastus sp., assembly GCA_041741135.1. GTDB lineage: Bacteria > Planctomycetota > Planctomycetia > Pirellulales > Pirellulaceae > Mariniblastus. The sequence continues at coordinate 9,924 of JBGSKR010000666.1, read as the reverse complement.
TTTCTAAGCAACTGCCGGTAACCGTCATCGTTGGCCGAGGATGTATTTTGCCAGCCGGAGCGACATCGCCAGAGCAGCTTTTTAATTCAGTCATGCAGAATCGCGTCGGCTTGATCGACCAACGTACATTCGACCCGCATTGGACGGAAGATTTTTATTCCGAAGTCTTGGTTCCTGATCGATCAACGTCACACTTGTCTGGCCGAGTGAACGATGCTGACATTCTTTGTCCCCGCAACGTCGATCCTGAATTCTTCCATTCGCTTACTCGAACTCAAAAATTATTATGCATCGCGCTCAGTCCTTGCCTGCCTGGATTGCGTGATGCTCGGAGGATTGTTTGTTTGATGGGGGCAACTGCGGACGGTTTTGAAGACCAAGACGAAGCTTCGTCACTGGTATTTGCCGGTATCGATCCTTTGGCGTGTGATGTTGATCAGCTAATGAATTCGGGTCGTTCCGGATTCCGAACTCCGCATCAAGCGATTCAATTCGTGTTGGATCACATGCTTGGGCGAGGCGTTCAGTTGATGTTGATTGATGCGGCCTGCGCATCGTCGCTATATACCACGGCACTCGGCATGAGACTGTTAGAGACGGATCGGGCGGACGCGGTGATCGCTGGTGGAGTGTTCTGTCCCGGCCCGGGAAATAGTTGTTTGTTTTCGCAGTTTCGCGGGACGACTTCGACCGGTTGCCGCCCCTTTGATGCGGGTGCGGATGGAGTCGTCTTTTCTGAAGGTGCTGCGATCCTGACACTCCGACGCTCTGCCGACGCATTTCGTTTGGGACTAAAGGTGGATGCTGTCATTCGCGGTGCCGGATTATCCAGCGATGGAAAAAGCTCTTCAGCCAATGTGCCGCAATCGCACGGTCAAATCTTATCGTTGCAGCGTTGCTATCAACGTTACAACATCGATCCCGCAACCATTACTGGCATCGAGGGTCATGGAACTTCAACGCCTGTCGGAGACTCGACCGAGGTGGAGACATTGCGACAATTTTTTGGTCAACATGTGACCTCTCCGATTCCGCTTCATAGTTTGAAAGGATCGATAGGACATGCGGGCTGGGCAGCAGGAACTGCATCCGTCATTGCCGCCAGCGAGTACATGCAACGCAAGGTTTTTCCAGCACAAGGATTTTTCCAAAAACCTTCAGCGGCGTTGGAAAATGCCAAATCGACACTTGCCGTAAGAACGGCAGCGACTGCACTACCCATTGGATCACAGCGAATTGCAGTGGACGGATTTGGTTTTGGAGGCGCTAACGCACATTTGGTAATCGAAAATGTCGGCGAAAGCGGATCAGATTTTTGGACGCCTTCAGAAGTAATCGCTGATTCCAACGGTTCGCCCGTGGTGTCTCCAGCAGCAGAAGAAATGGTGCTGGTTGCGTTCGACAAAATTACCCCCACCAGCATGTCACCAGCCGGAGCTCGCTTTGATCGAAGCGCCATTAAACTTCCTCGTGACTTTATTGTCTTGCCCGAGTTGGCGGATGACATGGACATCAGCCAAACGCTGACCGTAATTCTCGCGCACCAGATCATTGGCCAGCTTCCTGGTTTTGATGCCAGTCTTCGCAACGAAACATGCGTTGTGTTGGCGCTCAATGGAAAAACGGAACGCGGGGTAGAAGCCACGACGCGTGTACTCAGTGAACGATTAAAACGCAAATTTTCTGCGAACAAACATTATTGCGATTTGATCGAACAGGCGTTCAACGGTTCACGTCCCTCCAAAGCCTATACACTGCAATGCATGATGCCTAATGTCGCGTCGGGTCGAGCCGCGTTGCTGCATAATCTGCGAGGAGCGAATTTGGTAGTTGACGCTGGCGTTGATTCTCTCGACGCCGCGCTGCTCACCGCTTCGTTATTGCTGGAAGACAGCGGCGTTAGCGCAAAAGTTGCTATCGTTGCGTCCGTGTCCGCTGGCAGTGGTAGCGACCCATTCCATTTGGGGCCGACGGAATCAGACGAGCACGCCGTTGCGTTTGCCTTCACGACGAGAGCCATCGCAGATCGATTGGGCTGGCGACCATTGCTCGAACTTTCGAAGTTTAGGCAGCATTTACAAACTTTGATGTCTGACGATGGCGACCACGCAACGGGATCATCATCGATGGTTTCGTTGATCGAACAAATCATCCACGACCAGTCGAGTACAAACGCGACCTCTAGTCCGGCACCTACGAAAGTTGAGCTGACCGAAGATTCCTCTTTGATTTCTTGTCCGATTCATCAACCGCTGTGGGTCGAACGTCCGCTACCTGATCATATAAGTGTTGCGAGCGTTGCGAATGGGCAGTCTTCTGAAAGTTTACCCGCCGCCCTATTTGTGGTTGCGGCGGATGCTGATTTGGCGACCGAATTGTTGCCGTCAGCATCAGAGCGATTTTCTCGCTCGCGAATCATTATGATCGGTGGCGATGGCTTCCAGCGACTCACTCAGCATGATGGCGAGGACTTGCATTGGTTTGAGTCAGTCGAAGATTCTGCTTTCGTGGAGCTGATTGGCAATTTTTCTCCTGATTTAATCGTGGCCATTCAGCGTCCGCGAGAAAGCGACTTTTTGACGAAGTTGAAGAATCTTGCCGATGACAACACACCCTGCGAGGCACTTTTTCTCGCAGCGAAGCATGAGCTTGCGAGATTGGACGCAGGAGCTGTTGAATTGTGGAGCCTGATCATTGATGGCTGGTCGGGAGAAGTTCATCCCGGCAGTGGGGCGACTGCTGGCCTGCTCAAATCAATTCACCGCGAAATCCCCAAGGCTCGGATGGCAACGATCTGCACTCGTGGTTTGAGCACCGCTCAGTCGCTTGATGGACTGCTTGCCGAACGAACTCAGAGCGAATCCGAAACCGAATCCGAAACCGAGATTGTTCTTGATCATCATCGTCGACTGGTGCGACGCTTGATTCCCGTCGTGTACAACGAATCAAGTCAGCCGCCAGTCGCTCTCGACGCCAATAGTGTCGTGATTGCCTCGGGTGGCGCCCGCGGTGTAACTGCGGTGATGCTCGAAGCGATCGTGCGAGATTATGGTTGCACCGTCATCACGTTGGGGCGAAGCGAACTCGAGATGGGTCCTCAAAACGCGGATGACCCAAACGTGGAAAAAGAGTTTTATCAACAGTTCATGGCCGATCATCCATTAGCATCACCGGTGGAAATGCGTCGACAATTCGAATCCGCTCGAGCAAGATGGGAAGCGGCAAGCAATATCGAGTTTTTGCGATCACTCGGAAGCAACATCGAGTATCACATGGTTGATGTGACTGACGCGAAAAAGGTTTCACTCCTAATTGCCGACATCGCTGAGAGATACGGACGAGTCGATTTGTTAGTTCACGGAGCAGGTGTTCAATACTCGAAGAAACTTCAACATCGCTCACTTGTCGAATTTCGCAATACGTACCAAGTCAAAGTCCACGGGTTGCATCGGTTAGTGGATGCTTGCTTCGAGCAATTCGGCAAAATCGCTCCAGTTCATGTGTTGACTTCGGCCTACAGTATTTTTGGAAACGATGGACAGCATGACTATGGTGCAGCAAACGAAACCTTGGATCGCCTGTGTGCTGTCAGAGACCAAACGACTGCAAAAGATTGGACCAGCTTGGCTTGGCTCGCTTGGGATGGAATCGGCATGACTCGCGGAAGTGAGTACCAAGCTCTTGCCAAACAACGAAGTCTCTCCGGAGTCGATAAAGCAACTGGGCAAAGTCTATTCCGAGCGGTCATTTCTGGACGTTCTGGCGCTGCCATCAATGTGCCGTTGTCGCCTGCCGAACACACGCAATATCGCGTATCGACCATTCCGAGTGGAACAGACGGTTTGTTGGGACATTGGATCGAAATCCCCATCGATTTGAATCAGATTGACTGCCTTACCGAACACAAGGTTCGCGATGTTCCCACGCTTCCTGGTGCTTGGATTCTCCATCACTTTGTCGACGCCGCCATGAAGCTCGACTCCGGCTCGAATCATTGGCAAGAAGCCTGCCTCCAGCAGATCGAGTTTCAACGATTTACACGACTACAAAATGGACGTAGCCCTAATCTTCGCGTTGTCGCTCGAAAGACGGACGAGGGTATCCATGTCTGGATGATCGCTGACTTGTTTCATTCATCGGGACAGCTACTTGCCAAGGATATCCACTGCGCCAGCGCCAAAATAACACTTCGCACTTCTTCGAACTTGAATCGGACAATCGCTGATCCCGGATTCAATCACGGGGCCATGTTTTTGGATGACCCTTATTGTCGCGAAAATGCGACAGTCAGCCTTTCAGGACCGTTTTGCAGTCTCCATGAAATTGCCATTGAGAAAGACTTGCGCCGCGCTGTCTTTAATGACGCAGTGAATGGAAACTGGGACATGAGCACGCCCGCCTTAACGCTCGACGCTGCTTGGCGAGTAGGCGCGATGTATGCCGAGCAAGGAAACCCTGCGATGTTCGTGCCGGTCAGTATCGAAGAAGTGATCCTTCCCATCGAACCGCCAGGAATTGCCTTCCATCCCAAGCGATGGTCGATTGTTTCCACGGGGCCAATCGTCGAACAAGACGGAGCTCGATGGTCGCGCACCGAGGTTTGCGATAGGAACGATCGAATAAAAATTCTAGTCAGAAACGCTTACGCCAAACCGATCAACTGACCAGAATGATTTTCCGATTTCAAGACTGGTTTCTCTGCCTTGAAAAACCGTTCCACATCTTCGGCCGAAACGGGTGGGCTGAAGAAGTAACCTTGATACTCATTACAGTCGTGGTAACGTAAGAAACTTAGTTGCTCGACCGTCTCGACACCTTCGGCAAGGACACTCATTCCTAAAGCCTTAGCGAGCATGATAATGCTTGATGCAATCACGCCATCGTCGCTGTCTGGAATGTTTTTCACAAATGAGCGATCAATCTTCAGGCGATCGATGGGGAATTGACGCAGATACGCCAGCGACGAGTAGCCCGTTCCAAAGTCATCGATACTCAAGCTCGCTCCCAGCGATTTAATTTGGTTTAATTTGGCAACGGCAGCAGAAACATCGTCGATCAGTAATCCCTCAGTGATCTCAAAATCCAGTTGACTTGGATTGATGCCGAATTCGTTGATGCTATTGACGATGCAATCGTAAAACCGTTCATCGTGAAACTGTAGGGCACTGACGTTGACGGATATCTTGACGCGAAATCCCTTCAAATTCCATTCGGAAATCTGCCGACAAGATTCCCGAATGATCCAAGCTCCCACAGGAAGTATCTCATGGCTACGCTCCAATAAGTGAATGAAGTGGATCGGTGGGACAACTTGGCCATCGTTTCGCCAGCGTAACAACGCCTCCACGCCAATGACTTCTTTCGACTCCAAACAGACTTGCGGCTGATAGACCAGAAAAAACTCTCCACGCTCAAGGGCAAGCGATAATTTTTCTTGCACCGTTCGGTACTCGACCAAACGTTGCGTCATTTCCGGAGCGTAACGAGCATAGCCCAACCGATGCTCCTTGGCGTGGAACATGGCAGTGTCCGCGAAGGCAAGCGCTTCCTCCGCCGTTTGGGCTTGCTCGGGGCAAGAACAATATCCCACACTCGCTCCCAACTTCATGTCGACTTCGCCAACCTTTTGTCGTTGGCCAAGAATTTCTCCAACTTCTCTCGCGATCTTTTCGGCCTCAACTTCGCCGCTGATGCCGCTGGCGAGGATGCAGAATTCGTCACCGCCCAACCGTGAAATTTCGCATCGCTCGCTAAACGAATTTTTTAATCGATCAGCGATCAGAATCAGCACTTCATCTCCGACCAAATGTCCCAGAGTGTCGTTTATCTCTTTGAATCCATCCATGTCGATCAGTAAAAGTGTCATTGGCGAGTTCGTGGAAACGGCCTCACTGACCATCTCTTCCAGTCGTTCGCGAAACTGATAACGATTCGTCAATCCAGTCAATGCATCCGTGGTTGCCAACACCTGCAGTCGTTCACTTTTCTTCTCTAAATCTTGGCTAAGATTGATCAAGTCGACCGTTCGCCGTCGGTAGTACGCCTCCCCCTGGTGACAACAAAAATAAATGCAGGCCGCAATCGCCACCATGATCGTCAGTTGATCAAAACGCGAGGTTACGAACGAGTTTTCCAAACCGTAAACGAACCCAAAAAATCCGAGAAAGGCAAGCACGTTGATAGCAAACCAGTTTAACGCCGCGCGAACACCAAGCACCTGCGATGAAACGACGATCGATACAGGGTAAAAAAGCATTACTCCGTATAATGCGGTATCGCTGATGGAAACCGAAAACAGGCCGCCAGCACTAATTGCCAAATTGAAATTGAGTATTCGACGCGACTCGGATGACTTAAGGTGAATAATATTGAATAGCAATAGTAACGGTAACGTCGCTAGACAAATGGTCGCTGCTTTGTCATAGCCACGAATCCACAGAAAGATGGCAAAGAAGGCCCAGGTTACCCAGATGACTGAAACAAACCGCCAGACACGTTGAGCGCGAAGCTCCGACGAGTTTTTCGTCTCGACGAATCGTTCCTCGCATTTCAAAGGTTTGCACCAGTCAAGCATTTTAATACCCAGGTTGAATCCCAACTTACTCGCGACAAAAAGCTAGGTCGCCAATCCTGACAAATTCATTCCAAGCGGAGAAAAGCCTCAAAATTGGTAATTCAAATGTGAATCCATACTGATCGTGACGATTTTTTTAATTTTTCCGATAAACCAATCATGTTTGATTGAGCCAACGTCGATCAACAGATAAACGTCAAAAATCTTCGATTTCCTGAACTGTCAATCTCTTCTTCCAATCGAGTTTCTCGATGAACCACCAATCCGCGCTAATCAGCGTTGCCTTACTGCTCATGGCAATGCACGGTCAACTGACTTATGGGCAAGGAGCAATTTTGTCGGCCGGTGGGCCAGTTCATCGCTCGATGGGAGGAGCTTCAACCGCCGCTCCTGTCAGTGCCATCAGCGCGATTTATTGGAACCCGGCCACCATCAGCGGAATGACAAACGGCGAACTAGAGGTCGGACTTGATCTACTCACAATCAATCACGAAGTCGATTCGACGTTTGGTCCATTTTCCGGATCAACTCAGGGTGAGCCAGGAACGTTGCCAATTCCAAACTTCGGTTGGGTTCATCGGTACGACGATTCACCCGTTTCGATCGGCTTGGGCGTGAATTCCGTCGCCGGATTCAAAACGAACTTACCAGCCGATCCAACCAATCCCATTCTTGCCCCGCAACCGATGGGATTAGGCGCAGTCAGCTCCGAGGCAACTTTCCTGCAAATTTCTCCCGTCCTCTCCTATACCTTGGATGAGCGACTCAGCTTCGCCGTCGGGCCGAATTTGACACTCGGCCAAATCGGAGTCGAACCATTCGTCTTCAATGCTCCTAATGCGGATGGAACCTATTCCGCTGGACACGGAAGCCAATACGAATTTGGAGGCGGCTTTCAAACGGGAGTCTTCTTCCAGGGAGATTCCGGTTGGAACTGGGGGGCTTCATTCAAAAGTCCCGCGTGGATGGAGCAATTTGAATTCATTGGCCAAGATGAAAATGGCTTGCCGCGCGCGTTGACCGCCGACCTCGATCTACCCATGATTCTCTCCGTTGGTACCGCGATCACCGCGTTTGAAGATTGGGTCTTCTCGGTCGATACGCGATACATCGACTACGCCAATTCCGATGGATTTGGCGACTCCGCTCAATTCCAGCCTGATGGCAGCTTGCCCGGTCTCGGTTGGAGAAGCGTCTTCGCAACCGCGGTTGGTATTCAGCGTCGCTGTAATGACCGCGTCACACTTCGCACGGGGTACTCATATAACCAAAGTCCAATTCAATCGAGCAACACTTCCGTCAACACTCCCGCACCGCTTTTGTACGAGCATATCTACAGCCTCGGTGGAAGCTACCATGTTTGTGAGCACATTTCGATGAACTTTGCTTACTCACACTACTTTGAAGCAGAACAGCAAGGCAACATTGTTTCTCCCAGCTTTGGCCCCGTTCCTGGAACCTCCGTCACCAATCGAGTCAGCGCCGATCTTCTCAGCTTCGGCATCTCAATGCGACACTAAGTTCCGAGAGCACTCATGCAAGCTTACGTTCCTCCCAGCCAACTACCAAGCTGATACGTCAACAGGGCCGCCACATAGGCCAGCACAGTCATGTACACAAAAGAAAAAATCGGCCAGCGCCACGAGTTCGTTTCTCGCTTCATCACCGCCAGCGTCGAAACGCACTGAGCGCACAACGCAAAGAACACCATCAACGATAGCGCGACCGGCAACGTAAACAATTTTCGGTCACTGTTTTCCCAAGTCGCATTCTTGAGCGTTTCTCGCAGCGACGGCGATTCTTCATCCTCGTCATCGCCCAATCCGAAGATCACGCCCATCGTGGACACCACCACCTCACGAGCGGGAAACGAAGCGATTGCCGCGCTGCCAATTCGCCAGTCCCATCCAAGTGGCTCGACGACTGGTTCGATCCAGCGTCCCACACGCCCGAGGTAACTTCGACGCAATTGCGCCTCCTGAAGTGGGTCGAGCTGAACTTGCATCGCTGCCAGTTCTTCTTCCAGTGGCCGCCGCTCGCTGTCGCTCGGTTCATCGCCCAAAGCTTCAATCCGCGCCTCCACACCATTTTTTTCTTCGGTGAGTTTATCGATGGCCGCCTGATCACCGCGAGGGAAATAGCCCGCCGCCCAGACCAACACGGTGACGGCGACGATCAGCGTTCCCGCGTCGCGCACAAACGACCAACCGCCGTCCCACATTCGCTGACCAATGTTTCGCAGCGACGGCAATTTGTACGAAGGCAGTTCCATCACGAACGTAGAAGTCCCCGTTTTCAGAATCGTTTTCTTGAGCAACCAAGCCACGCCAATCGCCACCACGACACCGATCAAGTACATCGCGAACATGGTCAACGCTTGCAAACCAATCAGTCCGCCCAAATACGATTCTGCTGGAACGAATGTCGCAATCATCAAAATATAAACCGGCAATCGCGCGCTACAACTCATCAGCGGAGCAATCAAAATTGTGATTAGTCGTTCGCGAGGATCCTTGATAACGCGAGTCGCCATGATGCCGGGGATTGCACAGGCAAACGAAGACAACAGCGGAAACAATGTGATCCCACTGAGTCCGATTCGTGATAAAAACTTGTCCATCAAGTACGCCGCCCGCGCGAGATAACCGCTGTCCTCAAGCACCGCCAGGATAAAAAACAACAGCAAAATCTGCGGAAGAAAAACCAACACGCTGCCGACGCCGTTGATCAACCCATTGGTGATCAGTGAATGCAGCGCACCCGGCGCGAGAAATTGGCTAACCCAATCCGAAGCCGTGCTATTGAACCATTCGATCATCGCTGATGCCGGTTCCGCAATATAGAAAACGCCACTGAACAGGATCAGCAGCATGATCAAAGCTACCAGCAATCCTCCCACCGGATGCGTGAGCACTTGATCCAGTCGGTCACTCAGTGCTCCGCCAGGTTGCGGTTCGCCTCGCTTCGAAAATGAATCGAGGTGTCGCTTAATCCATTCGTATCTCGCGTGCGATTCAATCTCGGCTAGAGACCCGCCGGTCGCCGCCAGTTCCGTTTGCTGCTCACGAACCGCTGCGACCAATGACTCTCCATAACGAGCTTCTAGCGGCCCGGTCATCGATCCGCCCGTGTCGAACAGCATTCTTGTGACGGCAAATCGTTTCGGCGAATCGTTGTCGGGGATGGCTGCTTCGAGTCGTGAAATGCGCTGCTGAAGTTCCGCAGTAAACGGATCGTGAACGACGGCGGGCGGGTGCCCAACCGCTTTTTGCATCGCTTGTTTCAGCTCCAGAAACCCCGTTCGTCGTTTCGCCTGAATTGCAACCACGGGCACGCCGAGCAATTTTTCC
>JBGSKR010000665.1:0-4270 GCA_041741135.1 Mariniblastus sp. | reverse complement strand
TGGTGAACGAAATTTGGCGACAGATCGAGTCGTGGGGGCTTTCCGGAGATCGCAGCTACTGGAAACCCGAGTTGCGAATCAGCGTGCTCCCCGGTGGCGAACTGAATTTCGAAAAATTATCCGGATTGCTGCTGAATAGCGGCGTGACTGTCAAGGAATCAGGCCAATGAGTGTGAAACAAATTACGGTAGGTCAAGATTCGTTTCTGGATATCGTCGCCAACCTCGTCGGTGTGTTGATCATTCTGGTGGTCGTCGTTGGCGCTCAAGCCACCTCGGCTTGGCAACCGAATTCTAAAGAGGCCAAGCAAAGCCAATCCGATCAGCACGCATCCGACTTGCATCAGATCGATCCAACGCAAGCCATTGCCGCTCTGGATACAAAAATCGAGATGGCGAAGAATGAGCTTGAGGTGGCCCACGATCGCGTTCGAAAAATGGAGATCGATAATCGGTTGTTGGAAGAGCAAATCGTGCAGCAAGCCGATGTCATGGTCGATCTTGCAAGTCATCGACATCACATGCTCGTGCAAACACAGATCGTCGAGCAACAACTTCAGCAACGTCGCGATGAAATTCAGCAGCAACAACAGCAGCGATTGACGCAAGAGCAACAAGCTCATTTGGAACAGCAACAACGCAAGCGGCTGCTTGAATCCGAGTTGCTTGCCATCGAGTCAGAAACGTCAGCCGTCGCAGCCGCTGCCGCGCCTCCTAAATCAGAAGTCATCGATCACTATCCGAACCCGATCGCCAAAACGGTGTTTTCCGAAGAAGTGCATTTTCAATTGCGGGGTGGAAAACTCAGCTACGTGCCGCTTGAGGAACTCATCTCGCGAATGAAATCTGAATGGAAAGTCAAATCAGAAAAACTGAAAACGGCTCACCGCACGATGGAAACAGTCGGCCCGATTGGTAATTTCCGATTGCAGTATGAACTTGATACGGAAACCGTTTCGCAGATGACTCAGTTCGGAGAAGTCCAGCGTCAAGCGGTTCGGTTTGACGGATTCACGATCTTGCCGACCAGTGAAGATTTGGGCGATCTAATCAGCGACGCAGTGGGCGAGAGTTCCGAGTTCACTCAAATTCTTGGTCGATATCCCAAAGGGAAAACAACGGTCTCCGTTTGGATTTACCCAGACAGTTACGCGGCGTACAACGAACTGAAAGACTGGCTTTATCAGCGAGATTACAAAATCGCCGTCTGGCCTCTCGAAGAGGGCGCCCGCATCTCCGGCGGCCCCAACGGCTTCCGCACCAGCGCGCAGTAAGTAAAATCGCGATCAAATAGAAGCCGGCAGCGAGAATCTCAGCCACGACAATGTGTATCTCAGCCATGACGGTGGCGATCGCACCTCAATTTCATTCAACGAGATTCCCAGCCACGATAGTGGAGACCGTACCTAACTGCGGTGGGCAACCTGCAAATGCCGAACGTAATGAAATTCTCAGCTAAGCTATAGGCGCCGGCAACGGACGATGACAAAGCACTGACCTAGGGAAGGCGATCGGCTCGTTTTCGAGACTTACCTGCCACTTTGTTTTTGGTACCAAGTTTCGCCGAAGTTCAATTTGCCGGTCACCGTTGAGTCGGATGTTTCGCGGAACGGTGGAAAAGTTTGTTATACTTAGAATTTACGATCACGATGAGGGCTTGTTTATGAACTTAAAAAGTAACTACGATTCCGTCATCATTGGCAGTGGCCACAATGGCTTGGTGGCAGCCGCTTACCTCGCTCAAGCGGGGCATTCGGTTTTGGTTTTAGAACAAAACGATTACTTGGGCGGGGCAACGGCGTCGAAACAGATCTTTCCTGACTACGAAGCCTATTTGTCACGCTATGCTTATTTAGTTTCGCTGTTTCCGCAGACGATCGTGGACGAGCTGGGCTTAAAGTTTACGACTCGACGGCGTCGGACGGCATCGTTTACGGCTTATCAGGATTCGCAAGGAGTCGCACGTGGTTTGGTCTTGTCAAACGTTGACGAAAGTCGCTCGCGCGAGTCAATGCGGGAGCTGACCGGTGAAACGCAATCTTGGCAAAACTATCAACAGTTTTTGGGCCTTGAGTCCGCGTTGGCGAAACAGGCTTGGCCTTCGTTGCTGCAGCCACTTGAATCGCGGGCCACGTTTTGCAAACGCTTGACTACGGCGACAGAAAAGGAGGCTTGGGATGCTTTTGTTGAGCGGCCTTTGGGCGAAGTCATCGAACGCTACATTCAGAACGATGTTCTGCGCGGTTTGGTGATGACCGATGGAAAGATTGGCGTCTTCACTCATCCTCATGACCCGTCATTAATTCAAAATCGCTGCTTCCTGTATCACGTGATTGGCGGCGGAACGGGCGAGTGGCAAGTTCCAGTCGGAGGCATGAAGACGTTGGTCGATTCGCTCGTCGGGCGCTGCCGGGAGATGGGAGTCGAGTTCCTCACCGACGCGACGGCCACCCACGTTGAACCGGGCGAGAGCCTGTCGTCGGTAGAATTTACCCACGCTGAGAGAATGCAGGCTGTGGATGCGAAACACGTCCTTGTAAACGCGGGGCCGCGAACTTTTGGTCGTTTGCTTCAACAGCCTTGGAATCCCAGCGTCACTGATGAAGGATCCGTCATCAAGATGAACATGTTGCTCCGACGCTTGCCACAAGTGAAAGCGATGGGCGTGGCAAGCGAAGAAGCTTTTGCGGGCTCGTTTCATATCGACGAAGGCTACGAGCAAATGCAAGCTTCGTATCAGTTGGCAGCTAATCGACGGCTCCCCAACCCGCCTCCCGGCGAAATATACTGCCACACGCTAACCGATGGTTCCATCTTATCCCCCGAATTGCGTAAGGAGGGCTACCACACATTGACGCTCTTCGGATTGGACATGCCCTATCGATTGTTCGAACATGACCATGATGCTCGACGTGAACAAATTCAAGAATTGTATCTCGATGGCTTAGACCGAATCTGTGACGAATCGTTTCGCGACTGTTTGGCATTGGATCGTGATGGAAAACCCTGCATCGAAATTCGCACTCCGCAGGATTTGGAACGCGAAATCGATTTGGATTTGGGGAACATTTTTCACAACTCCCTATCATGGTTCTTCACCGATGATCCAGCAGAAGTCGGAACCTGGGGCGTGGAAACGGAATTCGCTCACGTTTATCGAGCCGGATCTTCAGCGTTACGAGGTGGAGCAGTCAGCGGAATTCCCGGCCGCAACGCCGCGAGGTGCATCCTCCGCCACTGACCTTTAAAAAGCAAAAACCGAAATAGAATTTCTTTACTTCCACTGATTGATCAGAGAACTCTGATTCATTTACCAAAGGCAGGCAGTCTTTCTAAACGCGGAGACGCGGAGGTCGCGGAGAAGGGTAGTGTTTAAGTTCTGAAAATCAGGGCAACGACTTCAAGGACACTCGCTTTACTGTCTCACATGTCTCGCCAAAATCGGTTCAACGGCTGCCGTAATCTCAGCAATCAGCTCAGGCTCCATAAACTTGTAGACATCCAAGATGTCTAAAACATGAATTTCTTTGTAACGAACGTCGGCAGGAAAATCACCCTGCAATCGATCCTTATGTTTATCTTCCATGACGAACACAATATCGGCCCATTTTAAATCTTCAGCGGTAATCGTTACGCGAGCGTTGCGGCTGGTGCCCCGCGAGCGAACGTTAACAAGAGATTTTTTCTCGTAAATTTTTTCCGCTGTGGGGCTTCGCCATTGGTTCATGGAACAAACAAAAAGCAAGTTGATGGTTTCACGACTCGTCAAATCAGCCTCGCTTTCACGCGGATACTTGAATCCAAGCTGTTTAGCCCGGTGAAGCTTCTCGGATCGCGTGTAAACATGTTTCCAATTCTTCTCGCGAGGCCAATCTTGTTTCATGGTGACTACGTATTTGAAACGATTCAGTCAACTCGTCTTCTAAGAATCCGTTCAATCTTGGATGGCTTCTGCCGCTGATCCAAAATCGCCACGATTGTCAAAGAATCTTCGTCCTCCAAGCGATAGTAGATGCTAAAAGGAAACACTTTACTCAACGCTCGATGATAATTTGAGACGATGGCATGGACTCCTCCAGTTGCTCGCAAGCGTTCCGCGTCGTCAAGTTGACAAGACCGAAAGTAGCTGCCTGCACCTTTTTCTTGAAACTCGTAAAACCAATAGCCATCAATCAAATCTTGCTCCGCATCCGACGAAAAATTGATTTTTATTGCCCCAACTTCTCAAGTCGTTTCTTGACATCCTCTAAACTTGAAACGGAGGCTTCGCC
>JBGSKR010000664.1:0-2235 GCA_041741135.1 Mariniblastus sp. | reverse complement strand
CATGAAGGCGGTAAGGATTTCATAGGCGATCTCATGGTGCTCAGAAAGTCTATCAGCTCGCTCAGCCGAGTCGTGATTCCCCAGCGCGAGGTTGTGAGACTACTAGCCGAGCACTTGCGGGACCGATGCTCACTCGACATTGAAACGTGCTCGCAGGATTCAGCGCTTATAACTCGTGTACATGCCCGCATCGGACACGTTGAAACTTTGCTGACCGCATTGCGAGAGAAAGCCGATCAGATCACCGAGGCGAACGAGGCGTTTCTCACCCATTCACTCAATCGAACACTCAAATTACTGACCGGCGTTTCGGTCATCGTTGCACCCCCGACGTTGATCGCCGGATTATGGGGCATGAACACAGCCGTCCCTGGCGAAGGAACAATGCTGGGGTTTGCCATGGTGATCTTATTGGTTGTCGTGACAAGTACCGCAACAACATGGTTTTTTCGCCGGAATAGCTGGCTCTGATAGAATCCGACAACTTGACGCATATTTAGTGTAAGCAGGACTGAGTAAATACGACTAATCTCTGATCCGAGACCTTTCGGGTGAGACTGGTGAATCCTCGGCTTGCGCCGCCAGCACAAATCTGCTTCAAGGATACATGGATGTCAGAATTGAATATTGGGAACACTAAGAAGACAAAAGGCGTCCCCTGGAAGAAACTGGGCATATTGCTTCTTTTGGTCGGCATCGTTGGGGTCGGATACACGCAATTTGGAGACACGCTGAGTTTGGCAAACTTGGCCAAGCAAGAATCGCAACTGCGAGAATTCCAACAATTGCACCCCGTGCTGGTTTTCGGAATCGCTTTTCTGATCTATGTCGTCGTGACAGGGTTGTCGTTACCGGGAGCCGCCGTGTTGACGCTATTGTATGGCTGGTACTTCGGACTCTTGCCCGGAATCATTGTCGTGAGTTTTGCTTCAACGATGGGCGCCACACTGGCGTTTCTGTTAAGCCGTTTTCTGTTTCGCGACGCGATACAACGTCGATTTGGTGATCGCCTAACCAAGTTCAACGAATCTTTGGAACGAGAAGGCCCCTTTTTTCTATTCACGCTTCGGTTGATTCCAGCCGTTCCGTTTTTTGTTATTAACGCTGTGATGGGTTTGACTCCGATTCGTACGCTTACGTTTTGGTGGGTCAGTCAACTCGGAATGTTGGCAGGAACCGCAGTCTATGTTTATGCAGGGTCAAGCGTGCCTTCATTGCAAACGCTTGCCGACAATGGCATAAATGCCGTTTTTACACCAAGCCAATTCTCGCAGATTTTTCTCGCGTTTGTTCTCCTGGGGACGTTCCCGCTGGCCGTCCGATGGGGAATGAAGTGGTTTTCCAGGAAAAAGCCTGATAACTCTTTGCCAGCTTGACCAGTAGTTTGACGAGCAGCCAGTCGATACCGCAAGTGCTTGATCGCGCTGCGCCATCAACTCCCTCCCCAGTTTGTTATTCGTTTTTTCCGACTGAAAAAGTATGGCAATGATCTCGAATTGAACGATCGGTGTAATTGCTTTTACCATCCCATTTTGGTTCGGACTAATCTATTTCGCCATGTCTTCAGTTCGTCCAGAGTACAGTCACGCGACGAAGGCGATTAGTGAACTTGGTTCGCTTGATGCTCCAAATCTTTGGGCATGGAACATCGGTGGGTATATATTGCCTGGGCTATGCATTGCCCTTCTCGGCGTGGTGTTGGCTCGTCATTTTCGTGGCAAAAAGGGTGGCACCTGGGTTTCTCTTCCACTCATCGGTTCCGGATTGTCTATGGCGATGTCGGGGGTGTTTCCGGGTGACTTCGACAATCGAACGTCAGCGACGATGATTTTACATGCGACCGGCGCAATTGGGAGCTTTATCGCATTCCTCGTTTGCGGCTTTGCAGCCCCCGCACTGCTTCGTCGCCATTCCGCTTGGCGTGCCTATGCTTGGCCGTCGTTGACCATCGTCATCCTGTCGATAGTCTCCGGCTTCGTTCGATCTGATAATGCACCTGGAATTGGCCAACGAATTGGCTTTGCTTTGTTTTCCATGTGGATCGCGTTGATCGGCGTTGGTTTATTCCGCAACTCACGAGCAGCGACAAGCGTCGGATAAGTTGATCCGCGAGCCACAGGCAGTTGCAGCCGTCGTTCGGCAGGAAGAAGTGGCTTTGAATCTCGAAACTGGCGAAGCCTACTGGCTGAACGAGTTGTCTTTCGGACGGCGTTGCAAGTTCTGCAGTATCTCGCC
>JBGSKR010000663.1:0-3797 GCA_041741135.1 Mariniblastus sp. | reverse complement strand
GTTGTCGGCGAATGTCAGATGAGGTCATAAGGTTTGGTCAATTAGACTGAGGTTTGCCACTTTCGATGCTGCATGAACCAGCACTCGCTACATCGTAATTTTCTTTCCTACATATGGCAGAATTATTTTTTCTTTTCCATTCATCGGCCATGCGAAATGGACGCGAACCGGAGGAAAGTTATTGGGTGTATTGACTTTGCCATGCCATGGACAAAACAGCGACTGATCAGCCCCTAGCACAAAGGTGAGGGCTCGGTTGAATTTGTTTTTGTTGGTTTGAGATTCGTCAGTGAAATATGGGTTTGCGCCCATGAAATACGTGTCGTACAAAACCTGATACGTGGCATTGCGGTTGCCCATTTCATCAACATTCATGGCCAATTTATTCAAGACCTGAACCAGCATGTAAATTCCTTCCGCAACGCTCTTAACATAAGGATATCCCTTCATCTTCATAAAATCATTTGTCAAAACTAGTTCAGAAGTAGAGCGACGAATATGTTCTTCTAATGATTGCCAAGACTGAAACGGCACCGGAAGATTTTCAAGCTCTGCGAGTATAGATTCAACTCGCCAATGGTTTCTGACCGCTACCGGCTCCTGAACGCCTGAGGATCGGCTCCATATTACGTCAATCGGATTTCTCTCCCACTGTGATGGTGAGAAGCTAATGAGTTGCCGTGGCAAATCTTGGGCGACACAATAGGCTGCTTCACCGACTGCACTGTCGGTGACAATCTCACCGTCTACTTCTAGCCATTCGTCGTCGGAATGCTCTCGTTGTTCCATCCAAAACGGCCCGCCCTTAGTCACCCAGCTCATCCATGCTCGCTGGTTGTCCAAGTCGAGTCCGCGAACGGCTTCCTGCATGATCATTCCCGGAGACACGCGACAACCTGCTATCTCACGATTGCAGTACAGTTCACGCCCCGCTCCTTTAATCGCGCGTCGGATATCCATGACGCTCGACACGGCGGCAGCAAAATCCGCAGTCGAGCCGAATTGTTCATGAATTGAAAGTTCATTTAACAAAAACTCCATTTCACTCACCCCAACCAGCGAAATAGTTCAAGTCTTTGTCAAATTGATCAAAAAATCCTGCGGGCCAATGATCAATGCCACCGTCAGAACTGATCGTTGGACTAATGACCTGCTCCTGATTGTTGTCGCGAGAACTGAAGAAATGGATAGCGCATTGGTCATGAGACAGAGCCTTGTTCTTGACAGCTCGGCGAATGCCGTTCAAAACGTGATCACTGTGAGATTCAACAATTACTTGAATTCCGGCCGCCGCAATTTCCGCCAGAAATTCACCCATTTTTGCTTGACCAGCTGGGTGCAAATGAACTTCTGGATTTTCAATCAACAATAAGTCGTTCTCTTGGCTCGCCAAAGCAGCTACCAGAATGGGGAGTACCTGCGTAAAGCCAAACCCGATATTGACTGGTCGGTGATGATCGGTTTCTAGTGAATTTCGCAGCCCAAGCGTGACTATATTCGCCTGGGGCACCGGCTCAATAACAAGAGAAGCGTTAGGAAAAAAACGATTCATTCTTGCATTTACTTGGCCTAGCAGCGTTGGCGGGCTGGTAGGCAGCACGATCTTAGGCAGCACTTTTTGTTCACGTTTTTGATAGAGAAGCCCCACCGCATTTCCTCCCCTTGGCCCAACCACTTGAACGGCAGTGGGGTCGCCCAGCGCATAGTTATCTCGTGGGCCAATTCGTTCAGCTGTCAGATAAGTCAGACCTCGCAATCGTTCTCCGAGGCTGAAGTCGTCCAAAATATCCGGTAGCAGTAACCGAAGACGCTGAGGCAATTCATAGGTTGCCGCATCTGTAAAAACTGTGTCGACAAATAGTGACATTGCCTGTTTATCTTCTTCATAGCCGAAAACCCAGATAATGTTCAGCTCATCGCTTTCTAAACCAATTGAAAATCCGCGACGTCCATGAATTTTGTTTACGACATCGCCAACGGTTCCAAGCTGGACTCCAGACCCGTTGAGTTGCAAACGCGTCGACCATTCGTGATCAAGCATCGTTTGATGCAGTAACACCAAAGATTGAAGAATTGTAGACTTGCCTGAAGCATTGGTTCCGGTCAACAACGTCAACGGCGAAAGCGGTAATTTCAGTTCTTGAAAGCATTTGAAATAGTTAAGCGAGAGCCGTGTAATCACCGATTACCTCCTTGAATTTCTGGGTCGCCATAACAAACCGACGAGTCACTTTGTTCGTTCCATTGACACTGTAGGTAATCGCGTCGTTAAATTCCGTGTTCTGAATCAATTCGTAGAATACTGATCTAAACAGGTCAGGCGATTCGTGCACGTGTTCTTCCGAGTATCGTCCGAGCATGATTGTCATCACATCCCACAACGAAGCGTTCAGGATACTCCGACTGCTGGCACCATCTTGGTGTTTTCTAAATGCGTGTTTTCCAAACAAAATCAAGTTGTTTCTCAAAGTACGATGGAAAGCACCCGCTAAAGCATCCAATTCCATTTCTGACATTTTGTTCATCTGAATTAATGACTTTGCCAGAAATAAATCCATGTCGCCTTTTTCGTATTTGTACCGACCGAGTAACCAAAAGCTGCAAAACCGATTAACGAACTCCCGGTCGCGCATTGTTTTGGCCTTTAAGCTCTTGCCCGTTGCCTCCAAAAACAAATCGGTTTCAGCTTGGTGTTTCAACCACTCGGTTGCTTTGCCGTTATAGAGGCAGTTTCGCATTTGTTGCCGTGTCAGCGGCTCGCCGGCATTAACCCTTTCAAATATTTGAAGCTTCGCATTCTCCGGTACATTGTTGTCTAGGATGTAAAGGATGAGATTCGAGTCTTCGATTCGGTTTTTAAGCTTCGGAGAAAGATCATCGAACTTCTTTCCATGCAGAATCTCTTGATCCGGAAGCTTCAGAACAAATTCGTTGTTTAGAAACTGCTTGAATGTGGTCAGTCTCTGCAAGCCATCGACAACAATGACTTTTCCTTCATCGTTTTCCGCGAGATAGAAAACTGGCAATGGTATACGCATCAAGACGGATTCAATCAACCTGCTTTGCTTGTCTCGATCCCAAACAAAATCCCGTTGGAAGTCCGGGTTCATGATATAGCCACCCTGATCAATTCGCCGGACTACGTCGAAAACGGTTCGTTGTTCGTTGCGAATCAGCAGAGTGTCGATAGGAAAATCGCCGAGGTCGCTATCCTCTTCGAATCCCTCAATGATTTGTTCTGTTGTGTCAGTCGAATCAGAGCTAATCGAATCGGAAGTTGGCGTTTCATTGTTCATAAGATTAAATCCACTCATATAAATTATCTTTTCACATTCGTCGTTGGTTTTATCGCCAAGGGTGATGTCAATACCTGACTTTCAGTAACCGTCCCTCGTCACTTCGTCCATGAAGGGTAAGTGCAACCGCAGGATGCGTCGCACCAATGTCCGATGGCACAGCTGCCGACGTGATAATGTATTGGAAACTGGCATGAGGTTCGGGGCTGATACTCTTCAGCCAGTCCGCTGTTTTCACCAAAATCAGAAACAATGCCTCCTCCATCTCACCCTCACGTGGCCCGTCGTGCATCAACAATCTTGGATGACCGCCGAGACCGCACATGCTCCCGAGTATACAGGACAATTCGAAGGCAATCACTCGGGCCATCGCCGACAATGCTGTACCATGAGCTTGCAAAGTCGCGGCCGTAACGGGCTGAAGACCAGATCGTATATCAAGACTACCACTGGCTTGATCGTCGAATATGTGCGTCAGAACATGCGAGTAACAGTTTTCCA
>JBGSKR010000662.1:0-2615 GCA_041741135.1 Mariniblastus sp. | reverse complement strand
ATCCTGAAAATATCTACTTTTCAGCCGCGTGAGGTATATTACAGCAAAGGCCAAGTCAATCCGGTCACGGGTGAGAAACAGCGTGTCGATCTCTCCGTGAAAGACGAAATTCTGATGGGACTTCAATCCGCTCCCTCGATGGGTCCAAAATCTCGCGACCGCGATGCCCAAAATATGGTGGAAATTATTGGAGGCCGCCTGGCGAACACTTTGGAGCAGCGTTTGGCGGACCAGGGAATTCAAAATCCCTATCCATTTGAGTTTCATTTGCTCGCTGATCGCCAGACCGTTAATGCGTTCGCGCTACCTGGTGGACAAGTCTTCATGACGGAAGCGCTCTTCCGTCAACTTAGCAATGAAGGCGAAATCGCTGGCGTGCTCGGTCACGAAATTGGTCACGTTCTCGAACGACATGGATCGCAGCGAATGGCGAAAGGCAATTTGATTCAGGGGATCGCGGGAGCGGCCGGCGTTGCCGGTGGCGACGTCAATAGCCAGCGTGCTGCTGCTTGGGTGGGCAATATCGTGAATATGAAATATGGCCGAGAGGACGAACTGGAATCCGATGGCTGGGGAGTCGAACTGATGGTGTGGGCTGGCTACGACCCGAAACATTTGTTGACCGTAATGGATGTGTTGGAAAAATCTTCGGGGGCTGGCGGACCACCAGAATTTCTCAGTACGCATCCGAAGCCAGCCAACCGCCGCGAATACATTCTGCAAATCATCCAGCAAAAATTTCCGGAAGGATTGCCACCAGGTTTGCGGTAAATGGGCAACGCTTTCATTGCAGGTTTAGCCACGCTTGCCAGAGCGTGGTGTCCGCAGTCTGGCGACCGCAGCTACGAAGAACTTGTCCCAATCCCAAACACTCGCAACGCATTGTTCGTCGTCAACTCGGCGAGTTCTTCAATCGACATACCTCTCACATCCGCGATGCAAACCGCCGTCAGGGGCAGCAAAGCCGGTGAATTCGGGCGTTGGCTCCGACGAGGGTGGGGTGCAAGATACGGCGAGTCCGTTTCGATCAAAAGCCGGTCTAACGGAATTTTGCGAACCAATTCGCGAAGCGTTTCCGACTTCTTGAACGTCACCATCCCAGAAAAACTGATGTACATTCCCCAAGCGAGACATTGTTCTGCAGCTTCCAGCGACCCACAAAATGAATGCATGATCCCCAGCACTTTTCCGTTTTGTTGATTCTTCGAGAGCATCATCAATATATCGCTTTCGCAATCACGCTGATGAATCACGAGGGGCTTTTGAAGCTGATAAGAAAGCTCGATGTGCCGCGCGAACCAAGTTTGCTGCAGGTCAAACGAAGCGTAGTCCCAATAGCGATCAAGTCCAGTTTCGCCAATCGCCACGACCCGATGATTCGTGGCCAATTTGCAAATCGACTCCCAGTCGCTTTCAATCGCTTCATGGCAATAGTTTGGATGAATGCCAACGGCGGCATAAACCGCTGGGTACTCTTGAGCTAACTCGACGCAACGGCGACTGCTTGCCAGCGTCGTGCCAATACTTGTCACACCGACGACGCCTGTTGATTGAGCTTCGGAAAGATGCTGTTCGATGTCGTCGCGGAATTGTTGGTCATCGAGATGAGCATGCGTGTCAAACAAGCGCATGGTCGCCGGCCTGCCGCAACAAAACCAAATCCAGTGGTCGCCGATTCGAACACGTTTCCTCGAACCCATGCCAGAACTTGAGTTCCGATTCGCCCAATTTCCAACAGAGGCAAATCGGAGCATCACCTCGCATTGCCGGAAAGTCGACATAGCCTTCGCTAATCGAGCCTGGCATCAAATCCAATTCGGTCAACTCTTTTGAATAACGTTCGACGGATGCGGATCGTTCGTCAAGATGTTTCTCGATTGCAAAAACTTCTCGGCTGTAAATGTCGTCCATCCGCTCGGCGACGCGACCATCATTGAGATAATCAAGTCGGCTGCGAGTCTGATCAACCTCGTTGGTGATTTGAACGATGTCAGCGGTGATCGATTCGACCAACGGCAACATCCGATTGGCGCTGAGCACCGTGAACGATTGAGGAAACAATTTTGATACCTTCATCGTGAAACTCAAGTTTGGGTATTAGAAAAAAAGATGATGCAACCCACTTCAGGATTATAACCGAGTTTTAAAGAATGGGCAGTCGAGTTTTAGAACGTTGTTCCGCCTCGCTGAAAATCAGAGTAGAAATTTATGCAGTCGGCTGGACATCAAACACAAGATAAGCTTCAAATTCATGCTTCCTTTGCGGCAATGCTGTGAAGCATTTAGAAGCGGATCGGCGCGAGCCGTCCGGTAACTTCGGTTAAACACGAACCGGAGGGCTTGCACCCTACCGCTACAATTGCTCAATTTTGCCCAAAAAAAACTTCACAGCATTTCCTTTGCGGGCTACTGAAGAAAATTTCAAACTGCCGCTTGTCGTAACGACTTTTTCAACCGTTTTTAAAAAAACGGCTGTCTGCCCTTGACGCCCCCCACCCTCAGCGTTTAATTTATTGCTTCGCAAAGTTAAGGTTGATGTTCTCCCCACGGTTGTTTTTGGGGCCATCGATTGCTTATCCCGCTATTTTTCTTGATTTTTTGCGGCCCCATCGTCT
>JBGSKR010000661.1:0-2822 GCA_041741135.1 Mariniblastus sp. | reverse complement strand
TTTCGGAAACTCGGGTAGTTCGCGTTGCTTACCCCATCCATTCAAACGATTGTAAATCAAGAACCGGGGCAAACGGGGAACAATCGTTCGGGCGACCGCACCGGACAACTTGAACAGCCAAGTGTTTCCCAGCACCACTCGCGCCATTTTCATCTGCATGCGTTTGACCCACGGCAAATGTTTTCGAATCGCAATCTCTCGCCGCCATGTCAGAAGTTGATGATGCAAATCGATTTTAACGGGACAGACATCCGTGCATGATCCGCACAACGTACACGCCAAAGGCAAACTGTAATACTTTTTCGAATCGCGAGCCGGAGCAAGAATCGAACCGATCGGGCCAGGCACGGTTGTCTCATAGCTGTGTCCACCACTGCGACGATAAACGGGACAAGTGTTCATGCAAGCTCCGCAACGAATGCAACTGAGTGAGCGACGAAATTCATCGCTTCCTAAAATTTCGGTGCGTCCATTGTCAAGCATCACAATATGCAATTGACCATCCGGTTGTGGCCCATGGAAATGAGAGTTGTAGGTCGTCACGGGTTGACCAGTTGCGGAGCGCGCCAGCAAACGTAGAAACACACCGAGATCGACGGCTCGCGGGATGAGTTTCTCGATGCCCATGCAGGCAATGTGCAGCTTCGGCAGCGACACACCGAGGTCAGCATTGCCTTCGTTCGTGCAAACGACGAATCCGCCTGTTTCGGCGATCGCGAAGTTGATACCTGTAATGCCGGCGTCAGCGGCGAAGAATTTTTCGCGCAGATGCAAGCGAGCGGCTTCCGTCAACTGCTTTGGATCGCTCAGCCCTTTCGGTGTGCCAAGATGCTGATGAAACGTTTCGCCGACCTCTTCTTTTCGGATGTGGATCGCCGGGAGCACAATGTGGCTGGGCGTCTCTTCACGGAATTGCACGATCCGTTCGCCCAAGTCGGTGTCGACCAATTCCATGCCATTGCGTTCGAGAAAAGGGTTGAGGTGACACTCTTCGGTCAACATTGATTTGCTTTTAACAACCTTTTTCACTCCGTGTTTTTTCAAAATTTCTAACACGATCTGGTTGTGTTCGGCGGCGTCTTTGGCCCAGTGAACGTGCACCCCCAAGGCGGCTGCTTTGGACTCAAATTGTTCAAGCAAGTCCGCAAGATTGGCTTGTACGTACGCTTTGGCATCGGCGGCGCGCTGCCGAAGTGTCTCCCATTCCGGCAACGAGTGCGCCGCGCGATCCCGTTTCTCTCGCACGAACCATAGAGCTTCATCGTGCCAATGGGCGCGAACGGTGTTGCTGACAAATTGATTGGCGGCGTGAGCGTGATTCATAGGAGGGAAGTTTTCAGTTTTCAGTTTTCAGTTTTCAGTTGTTGCGGCTTCCGCCAATATCTCGGCAACATGCAGCACACGAATTGGCTTCTTCTGTCTGCGAATCAGTCCGTCGAGATGCATTAAGCAACTCATATCGCCAGCGGTTAACACTTCCGTGCCACCCGATTCATGATCGGCGATCCGGTCCAGTCCCATCATGCAAGAGATGCCTTCTTCGTTGACCGCAAACGTGCCGCCGAAACCACAACATTCGTCAGGACGTTTTAGGTTACTAAACTGAATCCCCACCAGCCCTGCCAAAAGCACTTGCGTTTTGTTGAACGGTGCGACGTTGCGTTCACTACCGCTACCCATTCTCAGTTCACGAAGTCCGTGACATGATTGGTGCAAACCAACGCGATACGGAAACTTTCCGGAAATCGATTCGACCTTGAGCACATCGACCAAGAACTCGCATAACTCATACGTCTTTGATTTTAATTCATCAAATCCAGGTGTTCCGGCAAGATACTCATCATAGTGATGCCGTACCATGGCAACGCAACTGCCAGATGGGCAAACGACATACTCGTAGTCTTTGAAGATTTGAAAGAACTTCAGAGCCAGCGGTTTGGCTTCGTTGGTGCAGCCGGTGTTGGCCATTGGTTGACCGCAGCAAGTTTGTTGTTCAGGAAAATCTACTTCGCACCCATGCTGCTCCAACACTTTCACCGTGGCCATGCCGACTTGAGGATAAAGCTGGTCAATGTAGCAGGGAATAAACAGTCCAATTTTCATTGTGATTTGTGGAGTAAATAAGTGTCGCTTGTTGAGCTTCAAGTATCGACGAGAAGACCAAAAATTGCCAGTCCTGCGCACGTGGGATTTTTCAATGGGCTTTGCTCGAAAAGGAAATTCGAAGTGGCAACCGAACGATCGTCGGTGTAATTCTTTGGTTCATTGACCAGCTAAAGAGTTTGTGGAGTCGGGCGGTTCTCACCGCCTTCGCGAAACATTTTTGCGGCCAACCGCGATCCCTCCAGTGACTCAAACCGCAGTTTTACCTTCGGAAAAATGCTCGGCCCGTAATCACCCGTTTGCGAGTAACTGGATGTCATCCTTAACCTGAGAATGAACCGGAGGAACGTGAACTTAGTAACTTTGTACGGCCAAGTTATCAGGTGTTTTGGTCCTGAGATTGCTGTTTGCTTCGCAATAATCTCTCAGAGCAAGGTATCATTGACTAGTTGAAATAGCGAACTCTCGGTTCCGACTTTTCTTCTTTAACGAATTTTCATCGGATGTCAGGTAATGCGGGCTTTCACAGAACAAAATTTGAGATTGTTGCGATCGATGATGTCTTTCGTGTTGATGGTCTTGATGGTGCTCATTTTCGTCTCTCGCGGACGAGCGAATTCAGCCGACGATGATTCCCCCGGTCGCGCCATCTATCGCCAACAGTGCGCGAGTTGCCATGGAGACCAGGGAGAAGGTTCTCAAAAATATGACAGCTCGTT
>JBGSKR010000660.1:0-4985 GCA_041741135.1 Mariniblastus sp. | reverse complement strand
GAACTCGACATAGATCACCGATAGCCCAACGCCGGAGGTCGAGCGCACATCTTGAACTCCGGACGCCCCGTTGAGGGCTGTTTCGATGGGAAATGACACGAGTGTTTCAACTTCTTCGGGCGCAAGTCCCGGTGCCTCGGTCATGATTACCACACGCGGCCGATTGAGATTGGGAAACACGTCGATGGGCAATTGAATCATTTGCCAACTGCCGTACAGCAGCAGAAACACGGACATCGCAGCAACGAACATGCGATTTTGCAATGCGAATCGGATAACGCCATTTAAGAATGTTGATAGCATATAAAAATCGACTTTCTTTAGTGGCTATGTCCGGCGTGTGGATCCATCGCTCCGCCCGATGCGTTCTTCATCTCTAAATGCATTTGATACGCACCGTTCATGGCAATTAAGCTACCGACTAATTGGCCATCGTTCTCGAGTACCACCGTGTCTTTGTCGCGATACAGAACATGCACATCGATGCGATCAAAGTTGTCGCCGTTTTGTTCGAACACAAATGCATTTGGGCCATCGATCACAACAGCATCAGGCGGCAACACGATCTTGTTTTTCATGATGGTCGTCGTGGGAATTTTGGCCTCCATACGCTGGCCCGGTCGGTACTTCCAAGCGACGTATTCCGAGGGCTGTTGAGTGGCAGTCGCCGAATGCACCAACTGATTGGGCAGCAACAGATAGAATTTGAGAGCTCGCGATTGCTGATCAACCTCATTGGCGACACTTTGCACTTTGAGCTGGAGAGGCTTGTTGGAATTTTCACCGCTGGCCACGGGAACGACTTCGACGGTGGCTCCACTCGTTGCCGCTGCCATCAAACGCTGAGCATCACTGGCGAACGCTTTTCCTTCGACGTACAGCAGGCAATGATCGGCGAGGACGCACAACAATTGTCCGGAGGTCACGCTCTGGCCGCGATTGACCTTGATCGCTTGAACAAAGTATTGATGCTGCTGCGCTGCATGTTCATGAGTGTCCGCGTAACTCGGTGCGGTGATGGTGATTTCCGGCAAGACTTGACGCGTGCGTTCCATCTCGGCAATCTGCGGCTCACTTAAACCGTGAAGCAAAAGACTTTGGCGTTTGGTTGAAATGCCCGACAACGCTTTGTCGCGTTCATAAGTTTGCTCGATGATTCGCTTCCCAGGGACGATGCCTTCACCCATCTCTTGCAAGCGAGTGAGTTCTTTGCTGGCGACATCAAGAAGTTGCAAGTTGGCCAAGAAGTCGGTTTGGGCGGTCACTACATCTTCATGGGTCAGCCGCAAGTCGAACATCTTTTGGCCCGGCTGAACAGCCTGTCGTTCGATCGGATAGACTTGCGTGATCACACCCGTCATCGGCGCAGAAATTTCGTGTTGCGAATGACCGGGTCGCTCAATGACCATCGCGGGAACGGAAACGATTTTCTCAAAATCGCGTGGCTCGACCGATCCTGTCATCAATCCGATGTTCTTCCACGCGGTAGGACTGAGCGTCAAAGTGTCGGGTGTCGCATCAGCATCGTGAGCTTCCGTGTCAGACGACGCGACTTCCGGTTTTTTGTTGAGGATAATGCGCCAAGATTTATCGGCGTATGGCTGCCATTGTGCTTGCGTGAACCAAACCACCAC
Organism: Mariniblastus sp.; assembly: GCA_041741135.1. Lineage (GTDB taxonomy): Bacteria > Planctomycetota > Planctomycetia > Pirellulales > Pirellulaceae > Mariniblastus. The sequence goes on along the minus strand of JBGSKR010000660.1, from coordinate 3,351 downwards.
ACTGAGGCTGACCAACACGATCAACCAAATCAGGTTTCGCCAATTATTATTTAACAAGGCTGACATATTGAGTCCTCAAAGCTTCATCCAGAAAAAGGTGAAAGGTTGCGCCAAGCGAATAGAAGCGGGATGGCACGGTGTTCGTCCAAAAGATTAGCCACGAAAGAAACGCGAAGCAATCATGCGCTCGCAATCAATTCGTGGCTTGAGACGACTAGATAATTTGCACGCCAAATAACAGATGAGCGCGCACGGAGCCGCAAGTGTGCGAATAATCCGGGAATGGAATAGCATTGATTCCAACGCACCTTGAGCTTTCAATCTTCGCTAGCGCCTCGACATCGCCAAGGTAAGGCACCGCCCAATCCAGCGATTCAAATTGGAATTTTTCAAACTGAAGTGCGTGGCAATCATCATGAGAACAGCCGAAATGATCTGAAGCATGATCCGCTAATTCGGCCTTGTGACTTGAATCATGGTTGGGGGCAAAATCAGAAAACGGCGACTGCTGATCGTGATGCGGTTCGCACCCGTGGTCGTGGCTATCATGATGCTCGTGACCTACATGAAGGTCACTTAAATCTTGTCGATCATCATGTTTGCAGCCAATCGCTTCGTGATGGGTGCAAGCGGTATTGCCAAGTCCATGGTGCATACCGCACCCGAACGTCATGTGGAACACGACGGCAAAACTTGCGAATTTTACAAGCAGCGATTTCATAGTCAATGAGATGATTTGGTGCTGACCGCCGAGGGAACGTCAGTTAATAATGCGTTGGGAAAGTCCATTCGTCAACTCCGACTCTGGAATAAAGTATCCTATCCTCTATTAAAGACTCAGGTTTTGCATTTTACCTGTAAGTTAGGCAAGCAGCGTAAAGCGTTCAATTCTGCGTAATTTAGGCTGTTGTTGACTGAGCGGTCAAAGTTTGACGACGCCATCGTTCGAGTTCAACTCACTCTTTCTCGCAGCTACCATTTGTCTGCTATCACATCACCACTTGGGCTAGTGACGGCCTGTCACCGTTGCTAAAGTCCGACGAGTCGCCAAGGCTCGACTTCTCGGTATGCACGTTTTAAATTCCAGTCCGACGCGGAAAAATGGACGGACAAGAATGTCCATCCTACGGCATTGGTTTCCGGACTGCCCTTTAACCACTTCATTAACCACTTCTCCTCATCAACCATAGCGCCCATGTTCGGACAGGGACGTCCGCCATTGTTTGCTCATATTAGCTCGAGTTATTGCTTCATCGCAATGCTCGCACTGTGCGCTATTTTTGCGCGCGACTTGAGCGCTCAAGCCGCGCCAACGAACATGGCTTCGTTTCCGGTTCCGGCGACTGATTCAATCCGATTGCGAATTACTTGGGGCGGTGGTGAAGCACGACAATGGACGGGCGCGATCTCGACTGCCGATGGTGCGCTCGATTCGGCGGCTCCCCTCGCACTGACTGCCGACGCTCCCGGATCGGTCGTCCTGTCTAATCAAAAGTTGGTCATTAGCCATTGGTCGCCAACGAACTTTGGCGGAGTCGATCTGACGCTTCATCACATTGCAAACTCGCTCACGAGCAACAGCGGTCTACAAGTCGAGCTTTCCTCGGAAGAGTTTCCCGACATCCGGCTAAGCAAAACGATTCCAATCAGCGATCTTCTCACCGGAACGGTGGTGCATGGACTCGATGCAACTGGCAATCGTTTTTCGATTGGACGAGCACCAGGTGATTCGTTGCCCGTCCGCTTCGATCGAGATCATCTTGTGTTCTCTCCCAATGAACAGTTTGAGTTCGAACTTTCTGTTAATCGCAGCGAGTTGGTAACCGAAAAGGCGAAATGCAATCTGCAGCTCATTTCAAAACGAGCGTCAGTGGCGAAACCATTGTGGAGCGATAATATCGTTTACAAAACCGACGAAAACGGATCAGCCAACTCGAAATCCGTGCGATTGAATGTTCCAGCGGTCGAGGGCGTTTACGAACTTCAAATCGCCCTTGAAGCTCCATGGCAACCGGCGGCGTTCCGCGCTGGCTCGCTGCCACAACGCTCCATCCAATTGATTGTGATCGATGAAACGAGAACAATCCGCGTAACCAATGACTGGACACTAGTTCACGAGCGATCCGCCCTGACACCCCCGGCAGAGAAGTCCGTCATGCAGCTATCAAACTTCTCCATCAATAACCGCCAAGCGAAAAAGCGATTCCGTCCCACGCTGGAGAACGGCCTTTCTCGGCCTACGAAGGTTTCCGACAAATCCGTGATGGAGTTGCTGCCGAGCGGTTGGCAAGCTTTTCCGCTGTACTTCGAAAATCCGGGCAAGCCACATCGGATTGATATCGAGTATCTCGATGCGGGACCCGCTGCGTTTGGCATCAGCTTTCTGCAACCTGATTCAAATGGGCAGATACCGACTTATGGATTTGATGCAGGAGTTTTGATTCCCAATTCGATCATCAATCTTCGTCAACCAAACTCGGACTCTGCCGCCACCTCGCGAACCCATCAAATGACTTGCTGGCCGAATCAGCAACATGCGTATCTGCTGATTGCGAATCGTCATGCCACCGATTCGGCTTTGATTGACCGCATTAAAATTTTCTCATCGGAAAACGAAGCGGCAAACGCCGAAGAGCGTGTACCCGACTCCCGCCCATCCCGAAAAACTCGCCAGTTCATGGCGTTCTATGAGTCGCCAATGTTTCCCGAAGATTTCACAGCCAGCGAATCGACTGACCCAGCGGTCAATCAACCGCTCGACGATTGGCAAACGTTTTACGATGGAGCGACCCGATTAGTTCAACATTTGAAAACCAATCATTATCGCGGCGCCTTCATTGCCGTGGCGGCCGATGGTGGAGCGATCTATCCAAGTCAAATTCTTGGTGCGTCTCCCAAACATGATAGTGGAACCTTCTTTACCAACGGCCAAGACCCGATCCGCAAAGACGTGTTGGAAATGCTGTTTCGGATGTTTAAGCGAGAAGGCCTCACGCTGGTTCCGAGTCTCGCACTTTCCGCACCGCTGCCAAACATGGAGCTTGCTCGCCACTCAGGCACCAACAAACCGACTTTCGATCTGGTCGATTACCACGGCTCGCCCGCTGCGAGAACACTGACTCCTCATTTACCGATTTACAATCCGCTGAACCCACAGCTGCAACAAAACTTGATCGATATAACTGCGGAAATCGCCGGACGCTACCGCTCTCATGAAAATTTCGAAGGTCTTGCGCTCATTTGTCGGCCCGATACTTACACATTGCTGCCTGGACGAAAGTGGGGATATGACTCCGAAACCAAAACTGAGTTTTTAAAAACGTTACCGGAATGGAATGCGCGGTCGAGCGA
>JBGSKR010000659.1:0-5364 GCA_041741135.1 Mariniblastus sp. | reverse complement strand
AACGCGAATCGAAAGATTGCCTTCGTTGGCCGACACGAATTGCTTCGCATACAAGCGCCGCCCAATCTCACAAATTAGATCTTTGGCGGATGGGATGTTCATAAGTCTTAAACGCTAACACAAACGCGGCGATCGGTGACGCTTACTTTTCCGGCAGCCATTAAATTAATCACATCGGGGTAAAGCTTGCACTCGGATTCAAAAATTCGCGCTGCCAAACTTTCTGGCGTGTCTTCTGAGTGGACAGCGACGGGAACTTGCGCGATGATCGGCCCATGATCGTAGTGATCGTCGACGAAATGAACCGTGCAGCCGCTGACTTTGCAGCCATATTCAATGACCGCCGTATGCACGCGCCTGCCGTAGTTGCCCTTGCCACAAAACGCCGGAATCAGGCTGGGGTGAATGTTAATCACGCGATTGACGAAATCTGCGGGGATCGCGACGCGGCGGAGGAATCCGCCCATGACGACCAAATCGATCTTCGCAACGCGGCAATGTTCGAAAATGGCTCCGCTTAATTCACCGACCGTTTCATAATTTCGATGGTTGACGACAACCGTTGCGATACCAACGTCGCGAGCGAACTGAAGTCCGGCAGCGTCTGGGTTATTGGAAATGACCAGTCCAATCTCGACGGACAACTCACCCGCTTGTTTTTTTTCAATCAGATTCTTCAGCGTAGTCCCGCCACCGGAAATGAGAACCGAGATGCGATAGGGATCGGGCATGAGGTATTGGTGATGTTGTAAATTGTGCTCGGATAGGAATATCCAAGCTACGATGTACGATGGACATTCCTGTCCGTCGGGTTGGTTAATTGCTCGGATAGGAATATCCAAGCCACGGGGGCTCGGATAGGAATATCCAAGCTACGGATTATGTCGCAACGCGGATGGTGATCTTGATTGTTGATTCGCCGATCTCTTGTTCGATCGATTCCAATCCGGCGACTGGAGCTCCTAATGTCAAAGTCGCTGCCAGTGTCTCGCCGACCAAATAATCGCGATTCTCTTCGATGGCTTGTTTTAGTTCGGTCGACTCCGTTTGCAGCCAAATATCGATGCGATCGGTTCGCTGAAGATCAAGGCCTTTGCGACGATCTTGAATCGAGCGGTTGATGTCGCGAGCGATACCGGCGCGGATCAGTTCCGGCGTTAGTTCGGTCGAGAGTACAACGACAGCCGATGACCCTTGAGCCGCTGCCCAGCCGTCGATAGCTTGTAAGCGAACTTCGATGTCTTCGTTGTCAAGCACAATCGTTTCCCCGCCGACAACCAATTCGACGCGATTGGATTTCGTCAGTTCGGCAAGAATCTCGGCACCGTTGAGTGTCGTGAAAGCTTGTTTGACAGCGGGCATCAGTTTTCCCACTCGCGGGCCAAGTCGTTTGAAATTGGGCACGATCTGGTAAGTGACATATTCGCCAGCGTCGGTCGTGTACTTCACATCCAATACGTTCAACTCTGTCTTTAGCAATTCTTCATGAGCGGCCAGCCAAGATTGATCAGTGGCTTCGTGGAGAATTACCGTCACACCAGCCAGCGGTTGGCGGACCTTCAGTTTCGCGTTCATGCGAGCCGACAAACCGAGGGAAGCGATTTCGCGAAGGCCGTTCATGCGACGGGACAAATCACGATCGATTAAAGCTTCATTAACGGTCGGATAATCGCACAGATGCACGCTCTGAGTGGCGGCGTTCGCATCGGCATTCGGCGCGTCAGCAGCTAACGCGTCGTCTGGCGTTCCAAACGGACTGATTAAGTTTTGCCAAATCGTTTCGGATACAAACGGCACAAACGGAGCGATCATTTTCATGGTCGTCGCGAGACACTCGTACAACGTCCAGTAAGCGTCCAGTTTCTCCGGTGCATCCGTTTCTTTGGCCCAGAACCGGTCGCGACTACGGCGGACGTACCAGTTGGAAAGCGCATCAACGAACGCGGTGATTTTTCCACAAGCGACAAAGTTATCATAGCTGTCCATCGCGGCGATCACGTCGACGAGCGTTTGGTGCAGTTCGCTCAATAACCAACGATCCAACTCACCACGCTCGTGGGCAGGTCGATAGCCTTTTCCCTGCGCCAACGAATCGGCGTTCAACTCATCGGGGGATTCAATCGAATCAGAAGGTGAGAAACCATCGATGTTCGCATACAGTACAAAGAAGCTATAAACATTCCACAGCCGCAACAAAAATTCGGGGATCGATTCTTTGATCGCCTGCTCGCGGTAGCGGATCGCTGTCCACGGCGGTTGATTGGCAAAGAAATACCAACGCAGCGCATCGGCACCGTACTTGTCAAAAATTTCGCGAGGCTCGCGGTAATTGCGCTTGCTTTTGGACATCTTCTGTCCGTCTTCACCCAGCATCAAACCGAGCACGATACAGTTCTTGAACGGATGCGGGAACTCGGCGACTTGATTGCCCGATTGTTCGTCGCCAAACAGCAGCGTGCTGATCGCGAGTTGGCTGTAAAACCAACCGCGCGTTTGATCGAGAGCTTCGCTGATGAAATCGGCGGGGAACTGTTCCGCAAATTCTTGCTTGCCGGTGTGCGGATAACCCCATTGGGCAAACGGCATCGCACCGCTATCGTACCAGCAATCGATAACTTCCGGGACGCGTTGCATTTTGCCGTTACCACAGGGACAATCGAACTGGATCGCGTCGATGTAGGGTTTATGGATTTTTAGATCATCACACAAATCTGGGTTCAACTTTTTCGCTACATCCCAAACTTCCGTTCCCTGAATACCCGGTTGCGAAAGTAGTTCGTCATAGCTGCCTACTGCTGACTGGCAACTGCAAACTTGACAGACCCAAATCGGCAGCGGAGTGCCCCAATATCGTTCTCGCGACAAAGCCCAATCAACATTCGATTCGAGAAAATTACCGAAGCGACCTTCTTTGATGTGCGTTGGCAGCCAATTAATTTGCTGGTTGTTGGCCAACATTTTGTCTTTGAACTGCGTTGTCCGAATGAACCAGCTTTCGCGAGGGTATTGGATTAGCGGATCGTCATCGGCTCGCCAACAGAACGGGTACTCGTGCTGGTACTGTTCGAGATGATAGAGCTTGCCTTCGTCTTTCAGTTGTCGCACGATCGCTTTGTCAGCGTCTTTCACCCACTGGCCTTCGTAGTCGGGGGCTTCGGCGGTGAATTTGCCGTTGGGGGCGACGGCGCAGATCATTTGCGGGCCTTCGCCATCGAGGAACCGATTCTGTTCGGCGACCAGCAGCTCGTAATCGACTTCACCGAACGCGGGAGCTTCGTGAACCGCCCCGGAACCGGAGTCGATGGTCACGAAATCAGCAGACGTGATTCGCCAAGCGACGTGTTGACTCGTTCCGGCGGAATCATTTGGCTTGAGCCTGCCCGTCGTATTACCGTCGGTTTTATAATAATAGTCAAACGGCGGATGGTAACGCAGTCCCACCAGCGACGAGCCAAGTTCGACCGATTTAATTTCCAGATCGCGTTTGACTTTTTGGCCGATGGTTTCGACAAGGTCTTTGGCGAAGATCAAATTCTGATCGAGTTCCGGATCGTAAGCCGTGGCGTATTCGATATTCGCGTTGACGGCAGCGAATTGATTACTGGGCAGCGTCCACGGCGTCGTTGTCCAAACTAGCAGCGAGGTCTTGGGGCGATCAAGCAATGGGAACCGCACAAACACGCTCGGGTCCATCACCGTTTTGTAGCCCTGTCCGACTTCACCGCTGGAAAGCGCAGTACCGCCTTGAGCCCACCACCAGATAATTTTGTGGCCTTGGTAGAGTAAGCCGCGATCGAACAAATTCTTCAGCGACCACCAAACCGATTCGATGTACGACTGGTGATAGGTCACGTATGCTTCGCTGAGTTTCACCCAGAAGCCCAACCGCTCGGTCAAGCGTTCCCATTCCTGCATGTACTGCCAAACCGATTGTTGGCATTTGTGGATGAAGGGTTCAACGCCGAATGCTTCGATGTCTTCTTTCGAATGAATACCAAGTTCCTTGCACACCTCGACTTCGACGGGCAACCCGTGAGTATCCCAACCAGCTTTTCGCTCGCAGTAGTAACCACGCATGGTGCGATAGCGAGGAAAGAGGTCTTTGATAGCGCGAGTTAAGCAATGTCCCGGATGAGGTTTACCGTTGGCGGTTGGTGGGCCTTCATAGAAAACGTAACGCGGTCCACCGACGCGCCTGCGCAGCGATTCCTCGTAAACATTTTTAGCTTGCCAAAGTTTTAGGATGGCTTCTTCGGCGGCCGGAAAGTTGACGCCGGTTTCGACGGGCTGGAACCTGGACGAACCATCGTCGGATGACCGACCATCGTGGGAGGAAGTCTGGGCCGACATGGGGAGTTAACTTTTTTTCTTTTTCGTTTTCTTTTCCGATTTTTTGTCAGCCGATTTGTCAGCGGCTGCTTTTTTCGGTGACGCTTTCGAGGGGTCGGTCAAATGTCCGAACTGATCGTCGAACTCTTCGCCGTACTGATCGTCTTCGAGGTCGTATTCGCCGGAGACCTCTTCTTCAAAATCATCATCGAAGTCTTCGTCGAAATCGTCTTCGTCAAATTCGTCAACCGTCTCGACATCGAGATGGTCGTCGATCGGTGCATCGGGGTCGAGCAAATCGTCTACGTCATCGTCAAGCGGATCATCGAGATCATCATCGTCGTCGAGCGTCATTTTCGGATTGTGGCGGTAAGGTTTAGAGAGGGGGAAGCAAGACCCAATATATTAACGAGAAAGGTCAAAAAGAAAAACGTGGGGTAGGTTGCTTTTCGAGAAAACAGGCTTTTAGCGATCGAGCAGGCGAATTCCAAGCACGTGGGAGTTCGGGGCAAGAAAGTTTGGGACAAAAAGATGGAGGACAAAAAGATGAAGGACAAAAAGATGTCAAATGGAGAGATTTAGGCCCAAATGGGAGAGGCTGGAAAAAACGATGTAGGAGTGGTTAACTCAATCAGTAATCGATTTTTTTGTCAGCAATTTTTTTGTCCAATAGGCCTCGGATTTTTCACCAGAATTCAAAACAGGCGATTGTATCCATTGAGCGCGGCGACACGATACGCTTCAGCCATCGTCGGATAATTGAAAGTCGTGTTCATGAAATACTCAAGCGAATTCGCTTTCCCTTTTTGAGCCATGATGGCTTGGCCAATGTGGACGATCTCGGCGGCGTTGGCTCCGAAGCAATGCACGCCCAAAATTTCTAACGTCTCACGATGGAACAAAAGCTTCAGCATCCCGACCCGTTGCCCAAGGATTTGGGCGCGGGCCAGATTTTTAAATTGTGAATTGCCGACCTCGTAAGGAATTTTCTCGGCCGTCAGTTCGCGCTCCGTTTTTCCAATGCAACTGATTTCG
>JBGSKR010000658.1:0-3935 GCA_041741135.1 Mariniblastus sp. | reverse complement strand
ATACAAATCAAAGAACTTGTTTTAGCATCGTAGCAGAACGGCGCGAGCCATCCGGTTTCACGGTAGGCGATTCTCATTTGCGTTCAACGGAAACTTCGCCCTGCCGCATTCGTGACAATGTTGAATTTTAAAGCACATTCAAAGCATCTTCCTAATGCATCATCCGCCAGATAAGTGTCGCCTTTCGCTTTGCGAAAGTTGCGTTTCATCGTTTTTTTGCGGAGCGAAAGACGACAATATAAAACCGCACGAAGCTCGACTTAAAAACTCACCCGCCAACTGAGATAAGCCGCGAGGAACAAGTGACCGTCGGGTAGCGCTTTAGGAATCTCCACAGACACCACAGCGATCAAATATTGTTTGCGCTTGTGTTCGACAATGAAATCCAAGCCAAACGAATCGTGCTCCGAAGCCACCACGTCAACGACTTGTACCGCTTCACCGATGACCTGAGTCGCGAGGCAACTACTAGGAAATGAAAACGTCGAAGGCTTGACTATTTTCAGTCAATCGCACAAATCTTGCACGAACGAAATCCTGCTAATTCCGCTGACCTTTTGTTGGTTTCAAGCCTAGTTGCTCTCTCAATAAATTGACAACCCGCCAAATGATATCGCTTACCATTCCTTAAAATAAAAACTGGTGTTGTCGGAACTTCGGATTGGCTATATTCGTCGATCACAGCTTGAAATTGTTCGCTCAAGAATTTGGGCACTAAAGGAGCAAACTCATCTAAAGGTTCTCGATCTAGGTACTCGCGTTCATCGTGAATTAAATCATCAAGTGCCTCGCCCAGCGTTCGTTCGTCTGGTTTGAATGCGGCAAAAAAGTTATCAGCTTCGGCTCTGAGATCTTGCAAAGTTTCTTCATTTGATAGTTTATTCAAGAAATCGACGACCAAATCGTCATGAATAAGGCTTGCTCTATCTTTTGGACTCTTGGTTTCAAATAAGTGAATAACTGAAAACAGTATTTTACAACCAAAAAACCTTACCAATTCATATGTAACTCCGGAAACAATGGCGTTGAGTAAAAAACCCTCCCAAAAAGAAACCTCAGGTGCAATAGCCTGTGGCAGGCTGGGGTCTTTCTCACACTCTTCATCATACTTCTTGATCGAAGCACAAAGTGTCGGATACCTAACCCAATACATCACTTCTTCATACAGAACTCGTCTGGTTGAAAATGAGCATCTGGGGCATTTTACTGGTGCGTCGTCCTCGGGAGAATCAAACACATGACAACAATTAAAGCACAACGAAATTTGAAAATTTGGACGCATACAGCAACTGCCAGAATAAGTGTGTTAGCTGATCGGAAGATTTAAGTTACATCGTAACTTATTGCCGAACTAAAACAGAGTAATCAGTCCTGCTAAATTTTTTGAATTGGTTCATTTGCCGGATAAAAGATTCAAGTTGGTTTGCATCGATCTCATTGGCAATAGCGAGAACTGGGTCGGAACAAGGCAGCGCGGCTCGACCCGTGTGATGACGGCACTGGAAGCCGAAGCAATCCGGAAAACCGAATCACGCGCATCGATCTGTCCGATACGCGAGATTTTTTTATAGACTCTTAAGAGAATATCAAAGGTGTCACGAAAAAACAAAGGTGTCACGTACCGACTTTAAACGGGAAGTTTGTTTAAATGTCTATACTATGCCGTACTCGTCGCCGTCAACGTTGATCTTGTATTGGCTACCGACAATGGCATAGCCTGCACCGAGTTCGAGCAGGAACTTGGTGAGGTGGCGGATCACTGCTCCGCTTGTTTAGCACGATCCAGCAAAAAGTTTCTTACTGCGGGATCGATGGCTAATCCAATCGCCCGGTGATAGGCTTCAATCGCTTCCGCGAATCGACCCAGCCTCATTAAAATTTCCGCTCTCATGGCCCAATAGGGTAAATGAGATTTGACTCGTTCGAATTCGAGAAGATCGAGTCGCGCAAGAGCCGCCTGCGGGCTTTGGGTCTCGGCCAGCGCCGATGCATGTCCAATCATCGCACCAAAGGTTCGGCTATAGGTAAGCAAGCCTTCGTACAATTGCAAAATCTCATTCCAATTGTTTTGACCGGACAGCCGCCGAAATGTGTGAGCCGATTGAATCGCCGCTTCAAGCTGAAACGGACCCACTCGGTTCATCCGTGACGCTTGGCGAAGCAATGACTCGGCTTCTTTGATTTTAGTCATGTTCCATTTATCAAGCGATTGCTCATCAAAGGGGATATACTCTCCGCCATCACCTCTCCGCGCGCTTGCTCGTGCATCGCAAAAAAGCATGAGCGCTAACAACCCAAGCGTTTCTGGTTGGTTCGGCAATAGGTCATTCGTCGTTCGCGCTAGCCAGATTGCTTCGGCAGTTAAAGCGGTACTCGCATCGGATGTGCAGCGAGCATCATCCCAGCTTAACCCGAAAGCGGCATAGATTGTTTCAAGCACTGAAGAAAGCCTCGTTACAAGTTCTGCCGTGTCGGGGATAGCAAACGGAATCCGTGCGTCGCGGATTTTTCGTTTGGCTCGGCTTAGTCGTTGCCCCATCGTTGTCGGTGCCACCAGCATCGACGAAGCGATACGAGCCGCATCAAGGCCAAGGAGTGTTTGCAACATCAATGGCGTTCGAGTTGCCTCATCAATCGCAGGGTGGGCGCACACGAACATCAACTTCAGTCGCTCATCACCGATCTCTAAACTCGAGTCAGATGCAAGCTGGTGTTGCGACTTGATACGCCGAGATTCATCGGCGGCGATTGCATGGCCGACGTGCTCCAACGAACGCTGCTGGATGGAGGATCGACGAATTCCATCAAGTCGCTTTCGGCGGGCAACCGTCAGCAACCACGCTTCCGGATTGTCGGGCACACCAGCGCTTGGCCAATGGTCCAGTGCTTCTGAGAATGCGTCGGACAGTGCATCCTCCGCAGCGGCCAAGTCGTTCGACTTCGCCGCCAGGATTGCCAGCAATCGTCCATAGCACTCTCGACCGATTCGTTCGATCGTTTCATGTGTACGCGACATTCTAAATTGCATCTGGTTTTCCCATCTCAAGTACGGGACGCACTTCGACGCCACCGGTCGACGCCGACGGACATTTCGCTGCCCATTGCAGCGCAACATCGAGATCGGGAACGTCGATCAAGAACATTCCACCCAGTTGTTCTTTGGCTTCGATGAATGGTCCGTCTTGAATGTGCCGTTTGCCTTCTGGAATCCGAAGACTGGTTGCCGTATCGGGGGACATCAACGCGGTGCCGCCGGCAGCGACGCCAGCCTCATTGAGAGCCTTTAAGTAAGCGGAATAGGCTGCCCAATACTTGTCTTGAGAAACCGAATCCGTTCGATCGGAAAAGTCTTGGTTGGTTTCATAAACCAAAATGGCAAACTTCATTTTTAGTCACTCCCAGTTTGAGGTTGCTGAATACGCGGAAAACTGCGTTGTCACTACAATGACGAATTCGGAAAACTGATTTCGACATCGATTGCCGCGAATCCGGAAAATTTTTCCGCTGAATTATTTTTGAGAAAATTCGTTCTTTGTGTCGAACGATCGTGCCGAAGATCGTCATTGATTTGAGGAAGCCGAAAATTCTGGCTTGCCCTTTTAAATTCTCGACCCTTTAACTTGTATAAGAAATGGAAATTAGAATGTCCACCGCAGCTCCAACCTCATCTTCTTCAAATCTTCCCTTTTGGTTCTGGGTTGCGGCCGGACTTGGGCTTGCATGGAATGTTTTTGGCCTCGTCCAGTTCGCAGGATCGTTAACGTCAACGACGGAAAGTCTCATGGAATCAGGTATGTCCGCCGAGCAAGCGGCTGTCATGAAGGGCTATCCAATGTGGATGACGATCGCCTTCGCCATCGGCACTCTGGGTGGCACGATTGGTTGTTGTCTACTTCTGTTGCGTTCCAAGTTCGCCGTATTCGTTTTCTGGATTT
>JBGSKR010000657.1:0-2517 GCA_041741135.1 Mariniblastus sp. | reverse complement strand
ACGATTGAACGGCGTGCTCCCATTGGCCAGCTTCTGTCATCCACTCATGTGTGGGCGAGACATGTTTCAGGTTCGTCAAGTCGATCGCGTACTGGCTTAAGTCGTCGCGGTCATGGATGTTGACTTCTGGGAGTTTGATTTGATCGCGGGGATGCATGTCGAACCACTTTTGCGGGGCATACATGGGAACATGCGGACGATAGAAACCAACGGCCATGAAAAAAGGTTGGTCATGTTTTTTCGCCAACTGATCCAACGCCCAGTTGGCGGCTTTCATATCGGGCATCATTTTGTCGTCTGCGGGAAAAACGCCCCAATCCCAAAGTGGATGGCCATGGGGTTGCGATATCTTTCTCTTCGGCGTCGGGCCAAATCCGCCGGTGGGTTGGTACTGCTGGAAGAAACGCTGGTCACCGGTGTGGAATATCTTGCCGGCAGCCATCGTTTTGTAACCACCGACCGCAAATATTTCAGGCATTGTTTTGACGTCAGCGAGAGCGGGAGCTTGTTTCAAATCGGGCGCAAGAAAATAAATGCCGGTCGAGTGTGGATAGCGGCCTGTCATCATGCTGGCACGCGACGGATTGCAAACGGGCGATTGGCAATGCGCGTTCTCGAACAGCATTCCGTTCTTGGCAAGTCGATCGATGTTGGGCGTGATAGTTTGCGGATGACCCGCGAGGCAACCCACCCAGTCGTTGAGATCGTCGATCGAAATCAACAGCACGTTAGGCTGGTCAGGTGTGCAAGCAAAAATCGGTACCCCGCTGATGAATAGAAATAAGCAGAGTGTGAAGTAGGTTCGGATCATGCTGGAACTCGTTTGAATTTTTTTGCTTTCCAAAAATGGGTTAAAAGATGATGGGGTTAAAAAACGCGGGACGAACCGCCGCTATTTTTTCACCCGACTAACTTCTAGCGATGCCAGCGATTGCTGTTTTTGGTCCACAGGGTGGAGGACTTTGCTACGGTTACAGGCAGGCTGGACGGTTGAGCGACAGTTGAACAAAGGCTTTAGGCCTACGCCACAGATTTTCTACGGAACTTTGTCGAAAGCGTTGGGTTAAACAAACTACCGTCGAAGGAGATGCCGCTCTCCAAACGGTCATTGTGTGATTCATCGCGGTTTCTGAAAAGGAGTATTGAAAATGAAGTTTTGCCACCTAAATCGCGTCACTACAAAAATGGGTCTGTTTTGTCTCGCACTTGGAATGACGCTTGGAATGGGCTTTGGCCCGCTTGCTGTTGTGCAGGCTCAAGATACCAAAGCCGTTGAGAAACGCCTGACCGAAGCCGTATCGAAGGGTGAATTGTCGCTTCGACAAGCCGCCGCAATGCTGGAAGCACTCGAACGTTCGAGTCAAGCCCGTCAATGGTCGAAAGACGCACCGGGATCGAAGGAAGGACCTGGAATTGGAGGCGAATACAGGGGGCACCATGGAGCTTGGCATCGTGGACATCAAATGCATCATCGCCCGACGGGTGGTCCGGGCGGTCGACCTACTTGGGGAAGACCTCCACAACGAGATGGAGAAAAGCCAGAAGTCTCCAAATCAGACAGCCCTCGCTCCGCTGAGAAAAAGCCCGATGGCAACCAGGGTAGTCGTGGCGATCAAAGTGGTCGCGCCGATGCTCGAGCTCAGTATCCCTACGCCCAAGCGCGCCTGATGGCGGCTGTCAAGTCAGGCGATATGACTCCCGAGGAAGCTCGTCAAAAACTGAGAGAAGTGATGGGTCGCTCGGAGGCAGACGGCAAAGAAGTAAGCGTTGATCGTCGTCGGATGTTCTATCAACATGCAGAAGCTGCGATGAAGAAAATGGTCGCGGACAAGAAAATCACCGAGGAAGAAGCCAAAGATCGTTTAACCAGCCTCAGGAAACGGTTGATGAGCGAGCAAGAAAAAGCAGACTCTTCAACGAAAGACAAATCGGATAAAAATGAGGATTCGAAAACTGAAAAGAAAGCCGAACCCAAAGCCGAACCGAAGTCCGAACCAAAAAGAAGTGATCGCGATCAGCCCAGCAGAAGTCGATCGCGCAATTAGTGAAAACTTGACAATTTGTCGTATTATTTTTTAAAAGTCGCTCTATCATGGCCTCACGTCGAGGCCGTGATTTTTTATTGCATTGGTCCTCACCAAAAACGCTGGCAATCGCGTCGAAACGCAGTTAGAATCGGCGGAACGTCAGATCCGTCTTTCCCTCCCCTCAGTCAAGCCAATTCAATCACCGCCATGAAAAAATTCATTTCACTTTCCGCAGTGGTCCTGTCACTGTCTTTTAGTTTTTCTGCCCACGCGCAGTCGGTTGCGTCGGATGGTCAGCAAGATCAAAAGACCGCACCGCTCAAGGTTCTACTGGTTGCCGGGGGGTGTTGTCACGATTACGAGACACAATCCAAATTACTCAAAGAGGGAATTGAAAAACGAATCCGTGCCGAAGTCACCATTGTACTTGGCTCGAACAACAAGCGACCAGTTGCAATTTGCCCAGATACTCCTCAGGCAACCAACTGCG
>JBGSKR010000656.1:0-6486 GCA_041741135.1 Mariniblastus sp. | reverse complement strand
TTGCTTGCGGTGCTGCTTGATCGCTTCGACTACCGCCGCCATCTCCGTTTCATTCAATGGCTGATATTGCGGACGAGCAAACCGCTTATCTGATGCCTTCTTGATGATCCCTGCAAAATCCCAAGCGACATGGAACGCTTTCATCATCGAAATGCGGTTTTGAATTCGCGATTCGACGACCCCTTCCATGAACCAGTCTTGCTCGCCTTGCTCGATGATGCGGTCGTACTCAATCCCCGGCCCTTGGTAGGCATGGATGGCACGAAAAACTGCGGTGAGGTCGGTTTGATCTTGTCGATCAAGAAGGACGAGATTGGTTTCGGTATGCACTTTGCCATTCCTCACGACTGGCTCTGGATAGGGCACAACGAGCCGCCGCAAGTCGGGCAGCAGCGATTCGTGTTGCTCGTCGTAGATTTCTTTAAGCAAATGCTCCATGTAGGTGTAGGTCGTGAGGAACTGTTCTCGCAAGCGTAACGTTTGGCGGTGCTCGAACTCCGTCTGCATCAGCGAATACATCGCTGGGTAGTGGGCTTTCATGGTCGCTTCGGAGGACATGTAACCGGCGATCCGTTTCGCGTTACCGATCATCGTCAGCAGATGCCCGGCAGTTAGGGCTTCGTGCCCGGAGTACCGGACCCCGACGTTCTTGGGTAACAAAAAGGGATTGGTGATCGTCCGGCGGAATTTATTGCCATGCTCAGTTTTGGGGCTCCAATGGATCCCGCTGTCACCGAAAACTTGATGCGGCTTCCCATAAATCGTCCGCGTGGGATGGTAGTCGAGTAGGCGGTTGACGTTCTCGTTGAAGATGAACTCGCTGATCAGCCAGCGTCGGTCAGGCGTGTAGGCAGGCAGGTCGGCGTACTTGCCAGAGAACAAGTCTTGATGGTCGACGGCGTTGCCGTACTCGAAGCGTTTTAGTTTCTCGGCCAGCGCCTTAGCCGCGTCACCGCTCACTTGGCTTTCCAGCCACTGCAGTAGGACAGCCCGCTCGGCGTCGTTAGGCTGTTTGGCTTTGGCTGGGGGCATTTCGCTTAAGTGTACGACTTCTTTCGCATTCGCAAACAGCGTCTGCTGGTCGACCGGGTCAATCGTCTCGAGCAGATCAAAGCGGACCTCGCCCTCTTGTTCGTTCGGGCCGTGGCAGGAGAAGCAGTAGTTCTCCATGACTTGCAGGGCTTTGTCGCGCAATACCGTTGGGTCCAGATCTGGATCGGGCGAATCGTTCTTCATCTGCGTCTGCACGATCGCCTTGACACCGGTCTGCTGTGACTTGTTGGTCGGTTCGGAAAACAAGACCGCCCAAGCGACCGTCACTGAACACGCAACCAAAACGATAACACTGCTGATCCAATTCATATTTTTGTTGACAATGCCTTTTATCTTGGTGCGTTGGATACCTTCAGTGACCCGCAAAAATGGTCAAGCACTCGACCATCTCTAAATGAGCAGTTGGCCGATTTCTATTTACGCTAGGATAACCTAGTTTAATCAAGAAACCAGACCAATCGATTGCATCCCGAGACCACATTGATGCACAACCGAAGTAAATTAACGGGTTGTGCTTAGGCTAAGTCCTAATGGCGAACCTCCGATTGATTACCGCTGGCGACTACAACCAGCATCGAGACGGGGTCGGCAAGTATGGAACGATTGAAGTTCGGCGTCTGTTGTCGGAGGCGTTGGTGGAAGCCAGCCTGACCTGCGTCACGGAGGCCGATTTCGTTGCTACGGTCGGTCTATCCCGCCGAAATATCGATCACGTTTGCGTGTCGACTGAAATGGCATCGGCTGTTACCGAAGCCCACGCGTGGGAGGGAACGGTGGCAGGCACACGCTTGAGCGACCAACATGGAATCACGGTGGAATTGAAATATTAGCGAAGAGTTGAATCCAAAACTCAGCCCGCGAGATCAGAACTTAACAATTAGTAATTAACTTGTGTCGCATTTGCTTCCGACTGACATCAAAGAAATTGCCACAAGCAAATTTAAACGATTTCGTTTTTCGTCTTTCTGCCAGTCAGTCGATTCCAATGTGCTCGCGGCGACGGGTGAGATTTGCCAAACGGAATTCTGGATTTTAGAATGCGAGCTATGAATATTGCATCCGCTTTACCGATCGAACAATTGTCCCTTGCGGAAAAATTGCTGTTGATGGAACGTCTTTGGACTGACCTTTCCCGCCGCGCTGGCGACATCCCATCCCCCGATTGGCACGGCGATATTTTTAAGGAACGTGAAGCGGCTATTCGCGAAGGCCGAACTGCATTTGTCGAATGGGATGACGCAAAACAACGTCTTCGCGAGCGATACAAATGAAAATTCGGCTTTTGCCAAGTGCCGAGCGAGCTATCGAAGTCGGAGCAGATTTCTATTAGTCTTAGAGCCTGGGTCTTGGGGTGGGCTGACAAAAATAGAACAATCAATCAAAATCACCGACTCGCAACTGGTTGAATGTTTGTGCGTCCCGTAGGGACAAAATATTGGTAGCTATTGTCGCCCCCTTAAACGTTCGTCCCGTAGGGACGCAATCTAGTATTGAACGGTAAAGATCATGCCGATATGTCGTCCCTACGGCACGAGCGTTGGTTTTTAGGTTTCTGATTTCTACCGATATTTGATCCCTACGGGATGCCTCAAAAAGCTTCGCTGACTCGTAGCAGTCTGTCGATTGAAATCTTGCCCTAGTTGCCCTTCTTTCTGCATTTTCGTCAGCCCAGTCTTGGGGCCAACTTGACCGATTGCATTGCCACCGATATCGATTCTCTCAAAACCTATGGCGGAACTCACGAGCAGTATCGCGGCTATTTCAGATCAATGTCCAAACGATTTCCGTTTGCAATCTATTAAGAGCTGAATGATGATTGGGTGGAAGTCTACGCCATTTTGGATGCGCATCAGGATCCTCGCCGCACGGACATCATGCTCGAATCGCCACGCAGCCGATAAGATCGCAAAGTGAGAGACGAGGATAGACGATCCTCAGATACTCAGTTCAACTTTGTGAGCTATCGACTCAGATGCACGGTCATGGAAACCGAGCTGCCGGGTTGCAAGCGCCAGTGACCTTCGATGGGTTGGTTTTCGATTTCAGCCTTTACCAAAATCTGATTCGGGCCTTGGCGTTCCAATCCCACGTTGACAATTTTTCCTTTGAACTCCGCCGTCTCGCCACCGGCCAGTTGCAGAGTCACGGTGACGGGGCAATTAAGAACTTCGTGAGGGTTTCGTTCCGCTGCGTTGACCACGCCCGAAACATGCAGTCGGTCCATGCGAGCGATCCGCATGACTTTATCTCCGGCGGCCACCCATTCAAGTGGATGGCGAAAGATTTCGACGACATAGCCATCGAAATCGGTGATTAGCGAGTGACGGCGAATTCGTTCTTCGACTTCTTTGACACGAGCCATTTCGATTTTTGATTCGCCGAGAGCCGCGTCTCTTTCATTTTGAGCAGCGGTCTCTTTCAGCATCGCCAGCTTCAGCGTAAATTCTGCCTTCTCGCGCTCGGATTCGGACTTCGACCCCGTGGTGGCCAGACGATGGGTTCGTTCATAGTCGATAGTGGCCAGACTAATTTCATTTTTGGCTGCCGTAATGGAAGTCTTGTCATTAGCTTTTTGTTCAGCAATCGCCAGTTTTAATTTTGCTTGTTCGAGCATCCGCAGATAGAGTTCGTCGTCGATGCGGCCGATCGGTTCGCCAGATTTGACAGGATCGCCTTCTCGAACAAGCAGCGTCTTGATCTGTCCGCTTTCCTGTGCTGGTAGTTCGATGTCATTGATGAACTCGACCGTGCAAGGAGAAAGCACCAACGCTCCATCGGCACGAATGTTATTGATGGTTCGATTGCTGTTGGATTCGTTGAAACGGCCAGTATCCGGTTGAGGCGATACGGTTGAATTTGGCTCGGAAGAAGTATCAAAGCCGGGGTCGGGCAGATTGGGTTTTGGAAAATTTGGACTTTGAACTGCTGGCTGGCCAAAGCCACCAAAATTATTGTCGGGGGTGCTTTGGGCAAAGCTGGATGAAGTCGTGGTTAACACCACCACCGCAATTAATAAGGGCAAGGAGAGTTTCATGGGAACGAATCGTTAGGGTTTGAATGATGGGAGGAAACTTTGTTGTAGCATGGGCTTGTAGGAGATCATGCAGCCTATCAAGTTGGGGGTTAGAAGATGGTTGGGTTAGAAGATGTCGAAGGCCAGTCTGACATCTTTTAACCCCACCATGTTTTAACCCATTTTGAACCGAGAACCTTGTCTCTGCCTGGAAAACGGTCTCAATAGGTAGTTTTTAGTTCTAACATGATCAAGAGTTGGATAGGTTTGTAAAAAGTGCAGGCGGGACGCGCGCGGTCCTTTTATAACCAAAACAGGACGCTGGATTGGATGGTCTCGATTAGTTCATGGAACATCACGTATCCAATCGAACGCGTGCCGCAATCGACTTTAGCCGTCACCCGTGTGCCGGCTCTTAGCAGTTCCAAATCGACGTCGCGATTGTCGAACCCAACTCGCACCAGCGCCGTGTTGCCGTTGTCGGAATGAACATCCAATTGCCGATCGACTCGCAAAATGCGACCTTCATATTCACTGCCAGGGTGCGAAACCAGTCCAAACGTTACTTTCAGCGGTTCGTCCAATTCCTTCATCGCTCGAATCAAATGCGCGAGCCGTCGCTCGGGCATTTCCAATTCGATCTGCCATCGCGTATTCGGATCGACAATCGTCATCAAGTTTTGACCACGTAAGACAGGACGGCGAAGCAAGTTTTGACGCACTTGCCAATTGACGACTTGCCCATCGGTCGGGCTGGTGATGTGCAGCAGTTGAGCCTCTTGAATCTTAAGCTGCAGTTCATTGTTGATGCTGATGATCGTTTGGTTCAAGCTGCGGATTTCGCCAGCGATCATCTGACGATCAACCGGATCGAGTTTCTTTGATTGAAGAATCTGGTTCGTGTGAAGTTTCTGTTTTGCTTCTTCAATCTGTCCTTGAAGATTTTCAATCTCGACCATCAGATCGTTATTGGTCATGCGGGCGAGTGGCTGACCGGTGCGGACAAAGGTTTCGCTGTTGTCAGTAACGTAGACTTCTTGCAAGACTCCGTCGACTTGAGCAAAGACTTCCGTTTGTGTTTCCGGAATTAAGCTGCCTTTAGCCCCGAGTCCAAACGGGTACGGAAAAACGGCGAGGAAAAACGCGAGACCGGTCAGACAGCCCAACAACAACGTCGTGCGAAATAATTTTCCTCCGCGAAACTGCGACGTGATCCCACCGAGCAGTCGCCACAGTGGCATCAGGAAAATGGAATTATGATCGAGCGCGTTGCTGAGCGCGGTCTCGCTGTGAGCGGCGAGGACTTCAGCGCGTTGTCGCAGGGCAGGGGAGATGCGCGAGTCTTTGAGTTGCTCGATGATGACGGCACCGACGGGTTTTCCGGTGGCGCGCTCTCTGTGTTCATTCTTGGTGTCTTCCCCCGATCGCCGCTGAACTTGTTTGAGCGGAATGATCGCCAGCATCTTGCTGTGAGATTTGTCGACATACTCGTGCAGGCGTTTTTCGATTTGAGGTGGCAGATCGGTGTCGTCCCCGTCATACCACAGCGGCCGACCAGTGCGGATCACGGTCGCCGCCAGTTCGCCCAATTTCTTGACTTGATCGGCGCGGCGTTCGATGGAGTCGAGTCCGCTGACGGCTTCGATTTTGCAATTGCGTCCAGTGCCCATCGCCACGCTCAAACGATCCGAGTCGACCAAGCGGCGGCCTTCGTTGGCAATGGTGTAGACGGTTTGTTTTGTGTCGAGTCCTTGATGAACGGCGCGAATGAAGTGCTCCAGTTGTTGCCACATCGATTGTTGATGGGCGAAACTTCGAAGACGGCTGTAAGCGATAAACTTGGCGGCCAGCTCAGCGACTTGAGCCACGAAGCGCAAGTTACCGGCTTGGGTGCCGGGGCCGACGTTAGCGCGTTGGAAGACTTCGACCAGTCCGAGGACTTCTTGATTCACGCGAATCGGGCTGACCATCAAAATGTGGTCGGTTGGATTTCCAGCAGCACTTGGATCGTGATCACCGGTGTGCGGGCCGTAGAGCGTCGGTTCGGCTTCGTTCATCGCACCGGTCAGCAACAGGCTGTGGCGACTTTGAGCGGTTTTATCGGAGGCGAGAATCGATTGTTTTAAATTGATTTGATACTTGAGGCCAATCGGTTCATCCATCGACTCGCGTACCCAGACGGCACCACCGACGGCGGCGACGGCGGTGATAAGTCGAGTGAGAATTCCTTCGTAGAATTTTTCTTCGGTGCAATCGGAATGAGCCAGCTCGGAAATTTCCTGCAGCAACGCGCGAATTTCAATTCGATTTTTGGCAACCAATTCGGCTTCGACTTCGTCGGCGGCGGTTGTTATATTGGGTGCCGATTTTTTTGTGGCGGTTGCGTTGTCTTGTGGTCGTGCGATGAACTTCGGACCGCT
>JBGSKR010000655.1:0-4131 GCA_041741135.1 Mariniblastus sp. | reverse complement strand
GGCGGCGGAGCCAACAAGCCGATGGGAATTTTTACCGGTGACTTTGTGTTCGTCGGCTCGATTGGTCGCCCTGACTTGCTCGAAGAAGCCGCCGGCTTGATGGGAACTGCTGAACCAGGAGCTCGCGACTTGTTCAAGTCTGCCGAGCGTTTCAAATCGTTACCTGACTACTTGCAAATCTGGCCGGCTCACGGTGCCGGTAGCGCTTGCGGAAAAGGACTCGGCGCAATTCCTTCATCGACCGTGGGCTATGAAAAGCTGTTCAATCCCGCGCTTCAATTCTCGGACGAAGAGGAATTCGTTCGCTACATCCTCGCGGATCAACCGGAAGCTCCGAAGTATTTCGCCGTCATGAAGCGAATCAACAAAGAAGGGCCAGCGATCCTTGGCGCGGGCCATCATCACCAAATGCTCGGCCTCGGCGAACTCCCCCACGCTCTGAAGTCGGGAACGGTCATCGATCTGACGCCTTCTCCCAAGTTTGCCAGCGGTCACGTTCCGGGCACGATTAACATTCCGCTTGGCATGCTGTCTGCATGGGCGGGTTGGTTGGTGGATTACGATCGCCCCACGTATCTCATCTGCCAGCCAGATCAATTGGAAGAAGCGGCAAGGGTGCTGCACAAGATTGGCTTGGAAGAAATCAAGGGTGGCTTCGACGCAGAGGAAGTACAAAAATCGGGCCTCGCGAATGAAGTCTACACAACGGGCACGCCGTCGGAACTTGTTTCGTCAATTCAATCCGGCGATGTGAAATTGATCGACGTCCGCTCGCAAGACGAATGGAACGCGGGTCATATCGAGCAAGCCGAACATCGTTTCTTGGGTCGCCTGCCGAAGGCTCTCGACGAACTTCCCCGCGATGAAAAACTGGTCGTGCACTGCCAAGGCGGAGCCAGATCCGCGATCGGCGTCAGTGTTCTGCAAGCCGCTGGTTTTAAGAACGTTGTCAACTTGACCGGCGGTTACATGGCATGGAAAGCGAATGGATTGCCGAGCGTAAAATCGGGCGGGATGGCGGTTGCGTAAGTTTAGCCCCAAACCTTTCCGTAGTTTGGCCATTCCTGTCCGAACATTTCCTTCGTGTTTGGATAATCTTATCCGAACACCTTTCCGAATGTGACAACACTCAACACGCTTCGACGGAAACTTCGCAATGAAAACAAGATGGAGCTTTTCGCTCACGTTGATCGTTGTGGTACTGAGTGCGGTCGCCATTTGGCGTGGACCGCTGCTCTCGGGATCGCAGGCTGTGGTTGAAGAATCGAAAGCGTCATCAGAAGCAGATGCAAGCACAGACGCAGTGCCTGGGGTATCAGTTACTTCGAGCGAATACCCGCCCGGTACTTTAGGCGATGTCGTTCGGCTCGGAGAAGAACTCGTCAAGTCAACCAGCACTCACCCACTAACCAAACCATTCGTTGGGAATCAACTCAACTGCACTTCGTGCCACTTGGATGCGGGAACTCATTCAACCGCCGCATCGTTTGTCGGCGTCGCGGCGGCGTATCCGGCTTTTGCTCCTCGCGAGAACGCCGTGATCACGCTGGAGGATCGAATTCTCAATTGCTTCATCCGCAGTCAAAACGGAAAACGCCCACCCAATGGCGGCAAAGTCTCGACCGCGATTGCTACCTACATCACTTGGCTTTCGCGAGGAACGCCGATCGCCATGAATCCCAAGGCATCACTAGGGCCAAACCATCTCACGATGCTTGATGCGACGAACGCGAAACCAAATCTTGATCGGGGCAAGATTTTGTACGAATCTCGATGTGCCGATTGTCACGCCATCAATGGCAGTGGTTCGGAAGAGGGACCGCCGGTGTGGGGTCCGCATTCTTTCAATGACGGAGCGGGTTTAACGGAGATTCCCAAAATGGCCTCGTGGTTGAAAGTCGCCATGCCGCTTGACGATGCCGACTTAACCGCCAGCGAAGCCTTCGATCTCGCGGCCTTCATCAACTCGCAACCCCGCCCCAAATTCAAAGTCGTTGCCGAAAAGTGATCACGACTCAGTAGCCCGCAGCGCCAGCAAGGAAGAAACTCTTTTAGGCGAACGGCAGATTGAAACAAACCTCCGTAGCCCGCAGCGAAAGCGAGTAAACCTCAGTCTGACTTTCGGGGTCGCACAATCTCTTCTGCTCCTCCCCCACATGAACTATAATCGGGAGAGTTCAAGGACACGCCATGATCACAACTGAAAAGGCCTATGCAATGCTCGGAAATCAGTCCCTCTGGGAAGTTGCCTTGCGCTGCCATCGAATCTTCGAACAGTCAAATATCCCGCACTCGATTTGTGGCGGCGTTGCCGTCTGTCTGCATGGATATCAGCGGAACACCACCGATGTCGATGTAATCATCAACTCGAGTGATTCGGCAACCGTTAAAAAATTGCTGTTGGCGGAATCGTTTCAATGGAACGAAGACTTGAAAGAGTTTCGAAGTCCGAGCGGCGTACCAGTGCCGTTTCTGATTGCGGGCGACAGAGCGGGTAAAGGGTCTGAAGTCACGATTCCTGATCCGGTTGGAGACTTGAATGTTCAGGAGCTCGAAGGACTATCGGTTGTGCGACTTTCGCGTCTGATTGAGATGAAGCTTGCCAGTGGCACGGGCAGTCTGCGACGGACTCACCGAGATTTTGCTGACGTCGTAGAGCTGATCGCGATTCGAAAACTCGATAGTTCCTTTGCCCGTTATTTACACAAATCACTTCGCTCGACATTTCGCGAACTGGTTCGCCGTGCAACCTTGGAAGACTGAAAACTTGTTCCGTAGTTTGGACATTCCTGTCCGAACATTTTCCTCGTAGGTTGGACATTCCTGTCCGAACACTTTCTCGCGTCCACTAGCATCCCCAACGATTTGATCGCCAAATCATTTCTGGCAGGTGCTTGAAGTCTTCTTCGCTACTTCGCTATTTAAATTCCAACGACTTCTCTCGCAACGATTTCTTTAAATAGCTCAATGTTGGATACGCTTGAACAAGTTTCTTCGCGGCGGCGTTGGCAAGCTTGGGTCCCTCGGCTGGCCCAAGTGCTTCACGAAGCTCTGCCAAGATTTTAGCGGCTGCAAGATAGTTGTCTGTCGATCTCGTTTCGACGAGCCTTTCCGCCTCGCGAATGAAGTCATTTGGATTCTTCCTTATCGCAGCGAATCGTTTCTGCTGGGCGCGATCGCGTGAGGCCGCTTCACGCTTGTGACGGGCTTCCTTGACCTTGATAGCCAATTCTTGCAGCGCATCAAAACTTCGGTTGGGCGTCGACATCGGCCAATTGATTTGTCCCGCTCGATCGCGAATCTCCGCCAATGCTTCTGCTCGGACGCTTTCACCATCTCCTTCCACAACGCGGCGCAGCAAAGAATGCAGTTTCTCGGAAGGACTCTCGGTCAACCATTCATCCACTTCCAGTTTACGTTTAGCCGATACTGGTAGTGCAGGAGCCTCCGCAGCGGCGGCCCGAATTAAATCTTCTGAGATGGCATAAAACTCTGCGAGCACTTTCAATTCGCGAGGCAGTTTCGATAGGCCGGCAGGTACCGGAGGTTCGATCGCCTCTTCTTCAAAAGTACAAGCCAGCCACGCCAAATAGATGGTTCGACAATCTCCCTCGATCAATGATTGGCGAATCTTGGGCAGTTCGGCAATGAGGCGGTGAAACTCAAAGAAAACCTCATCATAGCTGCCAGCGTCTGCTTCGGGCTCGATACACAGCACGCCGCCTTTACCTTGAGCGTCTTTTTTCCATTCCAAACCATATTCTTTCTGATAGAGTTTGAAAGTCGCCAAGCTCATCGGCAGCCCCACCGGCAACCGGAACATCAGCTTGCGGATTCCGAAGTTCGCATAATGCACATGCACATCGAAACCTCGCCGCATCATTTCCAGAGCATCGCCACGGAAGTCGCCGTAATGATATTCGTTCTCGAATCGCCAGCGCGTCACTTCCGCCCGCGTTGATTGTCGCTCCATGTAAGCGAGTTGTTTATCATCAAGCTGACGATCAACAGCCGCAAAGTAAACGTATTGATATTCACTCATCGCAAAACCCCAGCCGGTTCGTTTTTGAATACAAATCAAAGAACTTGTTTTAGCATCGTAGCAGAACGGCGCGAGCCATCCGGTTTCAC
>JBGSKR010000654.1:0-9260 GCA_041741135.1 Mariniblastus sp. | reverse complement strand
GATCGGGTTGCAAACTAATTTGTTTTCGCTGAGCGCTGCCGTCGACGCTACTTACCACGACTTCAAAGCGAGATTGGACGACGGGCTCAAAATCATCGTCCAGAACATGCGCGTACAGTCGGGCTTGGCCGCCGACCGGATAGATCGAACGGTCAGTCTCGATACGAATTCGCTTGTGTTCACCCATCAGCCGAGAGAGCGTCAGGAACTGGATGCACTGCGACCACACGCGCCAGTGATATTTGTCGCCGGTCTTAAACCGCAAACGCCACAGTCGGTCGGTGGCGATCGACAAGCATTTGCCGGTCCCGTAACGCTGCCACGCCACGAGCGGGTAACGTTGCGATCGTTCGCTCCCGTCAGAAAGCGTGGCCAGCATTGTCGCTCCCTGCTTGAGACCGAGTAGAGGAGGAAGGTGATCCAGCGGCGCCACACGGCTCCAAATGCGATCGTTTTCTGCGTTCTCGTTTTCCAGCGTCATCACCATACTATTGCGTCCCTCGGGAGTCAGCACCGGAAAGACCGATTCGGAAACCTCCTCCCACTTTTGATCAGGATCAAAACGAATGGGAAGCATCGTCTCTACCGGCGTGTCGGCATAAGACGAAGGAGAGTGCATCGGGCCGCAGAGCATCAACAACGATCCACCGCGGTCGCGAATCAATTCCTCCAGCAACTCAAGTTCCTCGGGGCGGAAAAAGGCCGCTTCGACATCGCCCAGAATCACGAGATCGTACTTGAATGCCTCATCGCGTTTGCTGGGAAACCGTTCTAAATGTTCGGGCGAGTTCCGAGCCAACTCGGGGCCCATGTTCGAAGCGATAAAAGTTGCATTGATACGCGGATCGCGTTTCAGAATCGCATGCAAATAGCGATACTCCCAGCGGAAGTTGCCTTCGATGTAAAGCACATTGATTTTTTCGTTGACCACGCGAATGCTACGTTCGACTCGATTGTTCGCCACGGAAACTTCGTTGTCGAAAGGTTCGATCGTGACGGCAATTTGCGCAGCACCTTTTTCATAAACATCGACTCGGAAATCGATCTCTTCAAACTGAAGTCCACTCTCGATTCGAATGGTCCGCTGAGAAACTCGACGACCATTCAACAGTACCGCCAGCCGAGCCGTCCGCCGCTCGTAACCATGGGATTGCAGGCGTACCCGAACCGGAACTCGGTCGCCTGAAAACGCCACCTCCTGCATGACAATGTTTTGGATCGAAACGTCATCGGGATTCGTTAGTCCCACTGGCACGGTGAACACCGGAATGCCGCGAGCTCCTAAATCTTTCAGCACTGCCTCGGAACGCTGCGAGGTCGCGCTGTCGATACCATCGGAAAACAAAACGATGCCCGCTGGAGAGACTCCACCCGAGTTGGCGACTGCCTCGAGCGACGCGGCGATCGAAGTTCCCGGTTCCGTGGCTGCCAGTCCATTCAGATCCGCCGTGTTTAATACCGAACTATCGCTGATCAAACGCGGGGACTGACCGAAGGCGTGGTAGCTCAGTTCCAGTGACTGTCCGAGCGATTCAAAAATAGGGCGAGCCGAGTTGCTGACGACGGATCGAGCTAAATCGAGTCGTGAGGAAACGTCAATCGTTTGGCGCTGACTCGCATCCAGTTGCATCGCTGCTTCGTCGATGTCAATGTCCTGCCCCAATGAAACCATCCCCAACGCGGCGGCGGCATCAACCAGGTCAGCGGGCTGCTTGCGTTGATCTTTCATTGACATGCTTTGCGAGACATCAATGAGCACCGGCAGGCTCCGCGTACGCGTGTGCGATTCCTTCACGACAGCGGTCGGCTCCAGCAGCGTGGCCGCAACCAGTGAGAGCACCACCAGTCGCGAAACAAACAACAAACCTCGTAACCAATGCGGCAATCCCGATGGTCGGCGGTAGAGATAGAGACTGAGCACCACCATCGCGATAAGAATCGCGACAAGCGTGCTGGTAGACACTGGCCGCGCCCAAAAGACTCGTTCGATTTGGGCAAGGAAGATGAAAACGTTAGGCATGCTGTCCTCCGGCAAGAGCTTCCGCAGAAGGATTGAGATTATTGTTGCGAGCCAGTTTTCTGATACCAATCCGGTCAGCGAGCAAACTTTCCACGAGTAACAGAATCAATCCCGCAATCATGAAATGCCGCCAAGCCGAACGACCAGTGCGGGTGGCTACAATTGCCGAAGCCAGCTCCGATTCTGTGGCGGCCACCGTGACCGATATGTTTTGCAGGCTTTCGTCTAGTTCCGCCTGAGTCAAGGAAGCGACATCCGATTCTTGCGAATCGACATTCACGGCCACCGGCATGCCCGGAGCCTGCACGCTCACACGGGCCGTGTAGAATCCAGCCTCACTCGCATTTTCCAACACCGCCACAAACTGATTGCCATGCTCTTGAACGGGAGCGCTGATCGTTTCACCCGACGGCGAATCGAACACCGCATCGCTGGCATCCGGTTGCTGGACATAAGACAGCGAAAGAGAATCACCGACAACTCGTGGTTGCTCGAATTCGCGACCGGCTAGGTAAGTGACGATCTGTTGCATCAACATTGGAAAGACCGGTGTCAGCGCCATGTTGTTCCAGTCCGTCTCCGCCGAGGTGGTGAACTGAAAGACATGACCACGGCCCAACGAATGTTCCAGCAATACAGGGGCACCGCTGCCGGCGAGTTTCAAAATCGAGAAACTGGTCGGCGTCGGTTCGACGTCGAGTTGGTTCAGGAAACGAGTTTCGCTAAATAAATCCTCTGGGAGCGACTGAAGCGGCAGGCAAACGGGGTGGTCGGGCATCTCGGGGTCCAGCGGGCGACCGGCTCCCAGCGTCGTGCTCGTGTCAATCGGCGCACCAAGCCGCGCGGGAAGCAACGGACTTGCGCCGCTCATCGCGCGCTCATTCCACATGGCGGAATTTACGTCTCGTCCGGCAAACCAGACGAGACCATTTCCCTTCCGAACATGCTGCGAAAGTTCGTCAACTTGTTGTGGCGTAATTTCTGGAACATTGGCAAACACGACCACGTCGAAGTCGTCCAGATTTTCAGATGGCAAGGAAAGCCAAGGCACTGTGCGGACGGTGAAGTCTTCGTCCTGCTGCCGGTCGCTGCGAGCGAGCAAGGCAGCCGAGATCAAACGCCCAGCGTCTCCATCCGTGCCATCCACGCACAGCACCGAGACGCTGTCGCGAACCACCGCTACGACTCGCCGAACATTATCGGTCGGAAGGAGGTCTCCACTGATCTCTGCAGAAATACGCGTGGAACCAGCGTTATGGAAAGGAACAAACAGGGAAACAGTCTCGGACGCGCCTGCATTGATGAGAGGGATCGTTTTGCTATCGATCTGGACTCCATCAATTCGGCACTGAACATCCACGTTGGTCACCGGATCGATTCCATAATTGCGAACTGTGGCTTGATAGCGAGCGACTGCTCCCACGCGCAACGATCCAGAGACAAAATTGAGACTGGTGACGGCGAGGTTGGCTTGATTGCCAAGAACGGGAACGAGGAAAAATTCTGCGACGTTGTGCAGGTCGGCCAGCGACTCTTGAAATTGCTGCGATGACTGCTTCCAATCCATCGCTTGGACGTCGGTGATCAAGTAGATTTCTTTCTGATGTGCTTCCATGTCTTTGGCCAATTCGGTAAGCCGTTTGGGAACGCGATCAAGGTCAAGTCTCACCGGGGCTGCGGTGGCTGTTTCCATAATTTCCCGAAACCGTTCCTGATCGAAGGCCATGTTGCGGATCAGGACTTTGTCTTCACCGCCCAACAGTATCAGCGAAACCGGATCGCCAGGCTCAATTTGATTGGTGATTGTTTCCACTAACTTGAGCGCACGTTGGAAGCGAGTTGCAGCCTGTTCACCGTGATTCATACTGAACGAAGCATCCAGTCCGATCACAATTCCGGCGCGACGTTCGCCCGTGACCCAACTGGGCATCCCCTTTTGCCACGCCGGACGGGCGAGCGCCAGCACGATCAGCAGCAAGGCCAGACATCGCAGGCAGAGCAACAAGACATCTCGCAAACGCAACTGCCGCGAACGAACGCGAACGTTTCGATTTAAAAACTGCATCGCCGCCCACGGCGTATGCTTCACACGATACCGGCTGAGCAAGTGCGCGAGGATGGGAAGTGCCACGCCCAGCCCTGCCAGCAGAATAAGCGGATTTAAAAACGTCACCGGCGGGCTCCCGGAGACACGCCGTTAATCAAAGCCTGACGTGCAAAAAAGAACTCGTTGAGCACCGCATCCAGCGAACGAGATGTATCAACGGTGGTGTAGTCGACATGGCTGGCCACACATCCTTCCCGAATCGCACGAATGTAATCGTTGAAGCTCGCCAAGTAGTCATCGCGAATTCGGTCCGCTTGCGTCGTCTGCGGATCTTCCAACTCAAGTCCCTCGAAGCACCAAGCTCCCTGAAATGGAAATTCGAGTTCGTAGGGATCGAGCGTGTGCAGTACGACCACGTTGTGACCATCGTACCTGAGATGGTCCAGTCCAGCCAAAATATCATCGACATCGGAAAGCAAATCCGAGATCAGCACGACAAAGCTGCGTCGCTTCATCAGCAACGCGATATCGTGCAGTTGTTTGGCAATACAGGTTCTGGGCACTGGCCGGATGTCACGGAGAAGTTGGTCAATCTGCAAAATGATGCTCATGGTTGAACGCGGCGGCAGGTAGGCGCGCACTTCCGAATCAAAGACCGACAACCCCACTGAATCACGTTGCTTGAGCACAATGTAAGCCAGCGACGCGGCAAGAAATTTCGCGTACTCTAGCTTGCTGACTTTGCCGGACGTGTAATTCATCGACGAACTGGCATCGATCAGCAGATAACAATCAAAATTAGTTTCGGCTTCGTAGAGTTTTGTGTAGTACCTTTCAGTACGACCGTAGACTCGCCAATCGATACTGCGGATCGCGTCGCCGGGGGCGTACTGCCGGTGATGAGCAAACTCAGTACTAAAGCCGCGAAGCGGACTGCGATGCGTTCCAACCCGCAATCCTTCCACCACCTCGCGCGCGATTAATTCCAGATCGCCCAACTTCTGGAGGACGACGGGGTCGAGGTAATTGGTTTGAGGCAAGTGTTCAGACATTCACTTAACCTTTATTTCGAGCCAGCAACTTTTCGTCTGACGGAATTTCTACTAACAACTTTTCGATCAACGTGTCGGCTGTCATTCCTTCCGAACGGGCGGCGAAGCTAGGAATGATTCGGTGCCGCAACACAGGCAAGCACAACGCCTTGATGTCTTCCACCGAAACATGACACCGACCACGCAAGGCGGCTCGGGCTTTTCCAGCGACGATCAAATTAAGCGACGCCCGTGGGCCCGCTCCCCAAGCCATTAGTTTTTTCACAAACTCGGGCGAGTCCGCTTCGTTGGGGCGAGTTGCTCGCACCAATGCCGCTGCGTACTCAAACACGTGGTCTGCCACAGGGATGCGACGCACCACATGTTGGAATTCGAGGATCGCAGCACCATCGACGACCTTATTGAGTACCGGTTCATTGTCGGTCGTCACGCTGCGCATGATATTCAGTTCTTCGGCGCGACTGGGATACTTGACCATGATGTTGAACAGAAAACGATCGAGCTGAGCCTCCGGCAACGGATAAGTTCCCTCTTGCTCAATTGGATTCTGAGTTGCCAACACAAAAAAAGGAGGGGCCAACGGGTAGTCTTCGCCGCCTGAAGAGACTCGTTTTTCTTGCATCGCTTCGAGTAGTGCCGCTTGCGTTTTGGGAGGCGTGCGGTTGATCTCGTCGGCCAACAACAAATTGGTAAATACCGGCCCCTTCTGAAACATGAACTTCCGTTGGTGGGTTTCCGGATCTTCCTGAAGTAATTCGGTGCCGGTGATGTCAGAAGGCATCAGGTCGGGGGTGAATTGAATTCGCTTGAACGATAGCGACATCGACTGGGCCAATGAGCTGACCAGTAGCGTCTTGGCCAGTCCCGGCACGCCCACCAGCAGGCAATGACCTCGGGCAAAGATCGCGATCATCATCTCGTCGATCACATCATCCATGCCGACGATTGTTTTTCGCAACTCGGCAACGATCGCGTCTCGTGCCTGACCGAGATTCTCCACGGCGGCAACATCATCACCACCGACTTTCTGCTGAAGGGTATCACTCATCGGGTTATCGTGTCTCTTTCAATTTGGGCAAGTCGTGGGACAAGTCGAAGAAAATTATAATTGGCGGCGGTCAAAAAAAGCTGTTCAGACAAATAATATAAACTTTATTCAGTTCGTGACTGATTTTTAAAACTTCACTTCGGCTGGGGTTTCTTGCTTAGCTGTTTAAAATTCTCGCCAGAACAACAAACGGCTCTCTTTCCAGATTGCGCGCTCCACTAAATCGAGCTACCTACCGTACGGCGGTATCGGCAATTGACACTGATGACGCTCGCGACCCAGATATTATTGTTATTATTTGTATGAAGCGGTGAAACTTCGAGCGCCACCTACGCTTCAATTCAATCACGTTTTAATTAATTGAACATCGTCGGTCGTTACCAGTTCGGAAACTTATATGATGTTGCTGTGTGCAGGATTCCCTAACTAACTCATTTTGAGCAGTGATGCCTATTATAAAACTCAAGTTCTCCATATCTTTGTTACTCATGTTTACGCTCATTGCCGCTTTGAGCGTTCGGATACACGTACACAGAAATTGCATAATCATCGTTGCGGCCTGACAATTGAGAATCGTTCGCCCGCGCTTGGCGAGCTTTCGCGTTCAGCTTTTGAAACCGACAAGCCCTTGACTTTCCAATGAAGACGATTGCCGTCATTGCTTTTCTGGCTGCAGTTAGTGCGGGAGTTTTGTTTATCTGGTCGAGATCAAAGCGGTATGGAATCAACTCGTTTTGGGGCTTTGTTCGCAATCCTGGCGCGATGCCCGATCTCGATGAGTTTCACCGAAAAGTAGACGAATCAGCGACATCGCTGTCTGGCTCGCCAACTGAAATTGCCCAACTCGTTGACTACTTTGTATTCGAGGCTCCTTCATCGCGCGATGTGTGGACGGAGCTGCGGATTCTGGCGAAATTGGGAGAAGAAGCGTATCCTCGCGCACTCGAGATTCTGCGAGACTCTTCATTGAAAAAACGCCTAGCTTTAATGACCGAACAAGAAAGCTCACTGCCGGAGGGGCCGATCAATCGCCTTTGTGAAATCTTCCATCAAAACGCGCCGCCTCCTTTAGAAGCCGCGATGTTGCTTGCGCCCTATCTTCAATCGGAATGCGACGAAATCAGGAAAAGCGTCGCACTTGTAATCGGTTCCATTTCTTCTGCCGATTCGCTTCCTGATCTTCGTCGGGCACTGACTGACGAAGATGAGTACGTGCGAAGCTATGCCTTAATGGGTATCCACCGAGCAATCGATGGAGATCGAATCGAAGCATCATCCAGAGACAATTTTTTTGAATTAGTAGCGTCCATGTGGCCAGAAGACACAGCTTTCAACGTG
The DNA here is from genome assembly GCA_041741135.1 of Mariniblastus sp. Classification (GTDB taxonomy): domain Bacteria; phylum Planctomycetota; class Planctomycetia; order Pirellulales; family Pirellulaceae; genus Mariniblastus. The sequence continues at coordinate 1,755 of JBGSKR010000654.1, read as the reverse complement.
TGTGATCGTATTCCATTAATTCTTTTGAAACTTGATCGAGTCCGGGCGATAGACTACTTGCTCAGCGATGAATTGTTTTCTACATCTTTTAATCCAGTTTGGCGAATATTAGAAGCGTTCAACAAGCAATCAGTTGAAGTGCCTCGATCCCGCGTGCTCGCCGTTATCGAAACCGCCAGCGCCGAGCCAATCAAGTACCCCATGGATAATGTATTTAAGCAAGCGTTGCCACTTCTCGGCGTTCACCGCAATGACGAAGACTTGCCGATGTTTCATCGGCTACTGGACCATGAAAATGAAAAAGTCTCATTTGGGGCGACCGAGGCACTTTACCGCTTCCATCAATCCTACGATCGGATTCGTGACCCGGAGACCGTCGTCGAGAATAATGGCTGGTCTGCGTTGACGGTCGCTGAGAGACACGTATTGGCGATCACCGAACTTGATGCCGAGGTCAAAAATGGAGGGTTTGCGCAATACTACTTCAATTCGTCTGGCGCACATTGGGAAGATGCTTTGAGTGGATTGGCTGCCATAGGCGCAGAGGGACGTTACCGACTGATGCTAACCACCGTTGAAAAGTTCGGAGATACAAAACCAGCGGTCGACCGTGATACCCGCACATCTCAGTTATCAAAGATCGTCCGCAAAAAGAATGATCCGTTCAACGAACAAGATCGCAGTTGGTTTAAAAACAAAGGTGAGATACTTGACCGGTTGATATTCAAGTACAACTTGTCGAATCTGGAGGGCCGCCAAAAAGCAGACCAAAGCGATGAACGCCAGCCTCAATAGATTAGCTCCCTGCTCTCGGCAACATCATTTCCCGGCCCGCTGAATCTGGCCGGGAGACATCCGGCCCAACTTACCTTGGAGACAGGCAATGCTCGAAATCTCGTTCGACGAGTCCGATCTCAATGACAGATTCGCTTGTGGTTGATATCTCCTTAACAAATCGAACTGGCAAGTATTTCAGTTTGTGACCACGGCATTTGAGATACTCCGGAATTTCGAAGTGGCACCTCGTCCCGCAACATGGATTACGGGAGTGGGAGTGACTGGCGTCTCATTCGAAGTTCCGGAGTCATTCACCATTAGCACTGACGAAATGACACAACAGCTCTCTTCGTGGCTGATTGAAAATACGATTCAGATTGTTCGTGGCCCAGAATCACGGACACTCATCAACCCGGTACCCGATTTCTGCAATGTCTGTGGTCATGACAACATCAATGCTGTAGGGCGAGTTGGACATTGCGATGGAAAAACAGGTGGAGGTGACATGCACGCTGCCACGTGCCCAAAATGTGATACATCTTGGATCGCGAGTTTCGGTAGTAACCCCACTCCGTGGAATATCGCTGACGATCCTTGGTGGTAGCCGAAAAAAATGATTGTTGTTCAAAGTGATGGACACGGCGCCGTCGATTGTGTCGTTTCTAGTTACAATGTTGATTGACGGCACTCGTCATTCAGTAAAATCAAAACGCGGGCCAGCGATCATCCCAAGCCGCCCTTAGAGTCGTTAATCACATCAATGTCAAATCCGGCGCCGGCATTTACCGCCGCCGTTATCTATTCGGAGACCAGTTTGCGATGACTAAGAAACATGATTACCAACGTCGTATCGCGGTCGAATTTTATGAGACGTTTTTTCCGGGTAGGCTTGGTGAGATTGAGTACATCAATTTGGACTACCCGGTTCGCGATGTCCGCATCGAGAAAGGCACGTTGCTTTGGGGATTTAAAGATCCG
>JBGSKR010000653.1:0-2902 GCA_041741135.1 Mariniblastus sp. | reverse complement strand
GTAGCCGATTGCTTGGCAAGGCTCGCTTTAGAAAATAACATTTCAAGCCAACCAGACCTGGATTCACGATCGGAATCGCTCATCAACCAACGCAAGCAAATTCGAAGTGGGCTTTTGAACGCGTTGGCGATGATGCATCACCCGACTGTCGTCGATGGCTTGTTGGAGGAACTAAAAAAGGCGCGGGACGAAGGGCGGCGAGATATTTTGGCGGCACTTTGCCGGCTGTATTTTCAAGAGGGCAAGTGGACGGGCAACTCTTGGGGAACGCGTCCCGACACGCGAGGGCCTTACTACCAACCGGAGACTTGGAGCGAGACGAAAAAAATTGCAGCCGCCCTTGATCGCGAACTTGAATCTTCGATTCCCGAAGTGGTGGCCGAATTGACTCAAACGATGTTGCTCCATCGGATCGAACCTGAAGAGGGGGTGAAACGGTTGCTAAATCTGGCGGAAGCGAACCCCGAATATCTTGAGTTGGCAATCGGCCAGCTAGCACAGCAAAAGCAGACGCCGGCAATGGCGTTTCCGATACTGCAACAGGCCGTGAGAAAAGTAGACGCCAGCCCGAAACTACTCGCCGATACCTTGGTGGCGTTGTTAAAGCTAACCACTGCAAACGCGGAGGCAGAGGAAGTTACCATCACCGCGTTGGTTGCTTTAAATTCACTTGATCAAGCCAGCGACGCGAAATCGGAGCAGGGCCGAGCTCAAGCTGAGTTTGTGAAATCAGCCAGTCTTGAGTCGCTCGTGTCGGCGTTTCAGCAAGCGCTCAAGGCGCCCGAGCCCGCCAGTAAAGTCTGGATCAACGTGGCTTTGTTGGAACTGGCGACGCGAAAAAATGTCAGTGCGGAAGTTAAAAACTTGGCGACGAAGAGCGTGACTGATGCTTGGCAATTGCCCGAGCACCGCGCCGATTTAATATTGGCTGTCAGAAGAACCAGAAATCACTTTCTGGACGAATCCATTTTGGCAGCTCAAGATGATCCTGATGAAGCTGTCGCGACTTTGGCGAGAACCGTTGTCAGAGAGATGAAAATGAAGGCCTCGGTGGTCGACCATTCCGCGAAGATCGGCACGCTAGAATTGGCGGAGGCCATGCAGACTGCCATTTCAAATCGAGGAGATCAAGCACTAGGTGAGCAAGTTTTTACTCGCGCCAACTGTCAGGCATGCCATACCGTCAGCGAAAGTGAAACGCTGAAGGGACCGTATCTTGGCAACGTCGCAAAAACGTATAAACGGTCGGAGCTTGCTTTGGCAATCCTCGAACCTAGTAAAACGATTGCTCAAGGTTTCATCACTCATCGAATCTTGACGATTGATGGCCTGCTGATCAATGGATATGTCACCGATGAGGGGAGCGATCAAGTGACCGTCCGCGATCAAGAGGGTAAAGAACACTTGATTCTTAAAGATGATATCGAAGAGCGAAAGGTTTCGGAGGTTTCCGTGATGCCGGCGGGAATGATGCAGGAATTCACAACGCATGAGCTCTCGTCGCTGTTGGACTATCTTGAGTCGCTGTCGAAATAAAATGGGTGGATGATGGGTTGCACAGGTTGTGTCGCCTATACTTCAAATTCTCCATGGCGCATTTGACAATAGCTCTCATAACGGCGGACGTCGATTTTTCCGTCCGCGACTGCCCATTTGACGGTGCAGTCTTCTTCGTGGGTGTGTGTGCAATTGGGAAAACGGCAGTCGTTAATGAAAGGGCGGATGTCTCGAAAGTAGCCTGCCAGTTCGTTCGTAATAACATCCCATAATTGAAACTGACGAATTCCCGGAGTATCAATCAAGTGCCCGCCACCTGCAAGTGGAACCAGCACTGCCGATGTGGTAGTGTGTTTGCCTTTTTGATTTTCTTGGCTAACGCCGCCGACGCGCAATGCAAGCTTCGGTTCGATCGAGTTCAACAGTGATGATTTTCCGACGCCGCTTTGACCCGTCACGACCGTGTCACTCCCGGTCAGTACACTTCGTATTCGTTCGATGCCAAGTCCGGTCACTGTAGAAGTAAGGATCACCGGATAACCCAACTGACTCCAAACACCCACGACCGGTTGCAGGTCGGCTGCTTCGACGAGATCGACTTTGTTAATCACGATCAGAGGTTGTAAGCCCGAGTACGCGGCAGAAACGAGATAGCGGTCGATGAGATTTGGCTTGAGAACCGGTTCGGCAGCGCTGGCGACAATCATTGCTTGATCAATGTTGCTGGCGATGATCTGTTGCTTCTTGCGACTAGTGCGACTGATTTGATTGCGGCGAGGTTCGACGCGAACGATGACGGCTTGATGGTCTTCGGAACCAGCTTCACCGGTCTCTATGGTTACTTCGTCGCCGGCAACCACCACATGTTGCAGGTCGCTAGCAAGCGATTTAAGGATGCCCCGGACCGTGCTGCGATACTCGTCACCATTTTCGGTGCGCACGATGGAAGTCAAACCAAAAACTTGCAGCACGCGACCGGCGAGACATTTGCTCGAATCAACATCCAGCTCGATTTGAAAACCACCGGGATCATCTTCGCAGGATGTGCCGATGACAGTTCGCTTGCGGGTCAGGCGACCTTTTCCGGAAACTCGCTCATTGGCATCGGTGTCGTTGACGGCATCCGCATTATCGGAAAACTCTCGGGTGAAGTCGTTTTTTCGAAGTCTGGCTTCGTGACGTTTTCGAAACTCGGTGCGCACTCTTTTGCTGTTTTTTTTCTTTTTTGCCATATGAAAATGGTGTCGGGTCGAAATCAGAAAAATTTTGTGTTATTTTTAGAAGAGTCAGCAGAATGCTTCTCGATAATCACAAAAAACTAGATAAACTTAAAGGAAGTCTGTTGCCGATTGCTTGATGTTAACTGGCTATCGGGGTTTTCGACAGTCACCATCGGCTTAATTCT
>JBGSKR010000652.1:0-5677 GCA_041741135.1 Mariniblastus sp. | reverse complement strand
TTATGCAAACCAATATGCGTCCTGTGGAACAACTCGGTCGCGCGATTAAGCAAGGCCACATCGAAGCGTTAGGCAAGGGAAGCGTGTTGATCGACGGTCTATTCGAAAGCCGCAACGACAAACCCAATCAAATGCACGGTTACATCCTAGGTGGCGGGACGGCTTTGAAAGACCGCGAGCTCGGATTGACCATTCGCGGTGAACAGTTTGATATCAAGACGACCACCATGATCGCGCGAGCGATCAATGCCCGTTTTACTCATGCGGACAACACCGGTCGGCATGGAGTCGCGGAACCAAAAACGGATCGCTACATCGTGCTGGTCATTCCCGATTCCCACCGACACAACATCGGGCGATACCTGCAAGTCATCATCAACATCGCTCATTCGGAATCGGCCTCGCAGCGAATGATGCGAATGGAACAACTGACGGAAGACATCTTTGAGCCCAGCAAATCAGCGGTGACTGCGCTTCGCTTGGAAGCCTTAGGCAATGATGGAATTCCGATTCTCAATCGAGCGCTCAAGAGTGACAATCTGGAAGTCAAGTTTCAAGCCGCACAGTCGCTGGCTTACTTGGGCGAGGTTAACGGAATTGAACACTTGAAATTCGTCGCCGAGACCGAGCCCGCGTTTCGCTGGCACGCACTTACTGCTCTCGCGTCCTTGAACCAAACCGAAGCCGGGATGGCACTCTCCGAACTCTTGCATGTCCCGAGTGCTGAAACACGTTATGGTGCATTTGATGCATTGAGAACACGTTCGGAAAGCGATCCACTGGTCGCCGGCCAATGGATTGGAGATTTCTTTTTGCATCGCATTCCATCGCCGAGCAAAGAGCCCATGTTGCATTTCTCCCGCAAACAACGCCCCGAAATCGTTGTCTTTGGCGACCACCAAACCGTCAGTCATGACTTCCTGTATGTTGAATCGGGACTCACTGTAAAAGCCATCGATGATGACAAGGTCAGCATCACTCGCTACTCATCGACTGGCAAAGAAGATCGCAAAGTCTGTTCCAACCGAGTCGCGGACTTGACCGTCACTTTGGCAAAATCCGGCATGGGCTACGGCGATCTTTTGAAAATGTTTCGTTTTGCCAAAAACAATCAGACGCTCAACTCCCGCTTGGCCGTCAATGCGATGCCTCGTCTTGGAAGAACCTATGTGCCCGGCAATAATGCTGAACCGGCGCTTAATTCCGGTTCGGATTCCGAAATTGATTTAGCTGGCGGTCCTGCCCCCGATGATGAATCAACAACAAAACTGTCGTCTCCGCTCAAAGAGTTAAAAACTCCGAAGACTGATGACGAAGCCAACACGTTGACACGCATGAAGGATTGGTTCGGCGGCAAGAAGTAAATTTTGTCGCATGTTATAACTTTAAATGCTTGTGGCTTTTCGGCGAGCGGCAAATTCGTTTCTGACCTTTGTAGTGGAACTCGCCAGAATTCCCATCCGCAAAAAGGAACTCTGGCGAGTCCCACTATGCTAAGTTCCTCACATCCACGCGCCTAAGGCAAGCGGTTTAAAATTTTCGCTCAAGTCCTTTCTGCCAACTGCCAACTGCCTACTGCCTACTGCCTACTGCCTACTGCCAACTGCCTACTGCCAACTTCCTTCTGCTAACTTCCAACTGCAAACTCCCCTTTTTCCGCCATGCTCAAAGCACTCGAACTTAACGGCTTCAAGAGCTTTGCTGATAAAACACGTTTTGAGTTTCCGCCCGGCATCACAGTTGTCGTTGGCCCCAACGGTTCCGGAAAATCGAATATCGTCGATGCCATCAAATGGGTATTGGGCGAGCAAAGCGCGAAATCGCTTCGTGGCAAAGACATGTCGGATGTCATCTTCAAAGGCTCCAGCGGTGCCGGAGCCCGCCGCCCCTCAAACTCAGCGACCGCCACGATCGTGCTCGACAATCTCGATCGTCGATTTGCGTTCGATGCCGACGAAGTCCACGTCAGTCGCCGAGTGTACCGCAGTGGCGAATCAGAGTATCTGGTCAACGGCGAAACCAGCCGTCTAAAAGACATCAAGGAACTGTTTCGCGGAACGGGAGTTGGAACCGATGCCTATTCTTTGATCGAACAAGGCAAAGTTGAACGGATGCTGTCGACGAATGCGAAAGACCGCCGCGCGATTTTCGAAGAGGCAGCCGGAATCAGCCGCTTCAAAGCCAAAAAAATTGAAGCCCAACGACGACTCGCTCGCGTTGACGGAAATTTGATCCGACTTGCCGATATCGTGGAAGAAGTCGGCAGCCGATACCGCTCGGTCAAAGCTCAAGCTTCCAAAGCCGCCCGCTACAAAGAATTTTCTGATCGACTGCAGCAACTTCGCACCGCCGTCGGACTCAAAGACTTTTCCGCGTTCAATCAAAAAATTGCTGCCATCGACACGGAAGCTGCAACCGCTCTCGATACAAAAACGCGATTGACAGCGACCTCCGAAACATTGGCGACGGATCTCGCTGACACGGAAACAAAACTCGAATCACTTTCGGCCGTTTACAACCAAAATCAGGAAGCAATTTCTGAGGTTCGCGAACAAATCGCACAAGCCGAATCCCAAATCTCGCTCAACCGCTCTCGTCTTAGTGACATCGAAAGTCGCAAGTCTCAACTGACCGAACAATGGGATCGTTCCAGCAAGCGAACCAAGGAACTTGAGACTCGCATCGCAACCACCAACCAGCAATCGGAAACGGCTGAGATCGACTATCGCGACTCATCGGATCAACTTAAACAACTCGAGCTCGAGCTGAACACGCTCGATCAGCAGATTCTTTCGTTTCGCTCCGAAAATGAAACTCGCCGCTCGCTTCATGCAGAACTGATGACGATCGTCACGGGACTCGGTCGTTCGGTCAGCGCTTACGAAACTCAGACACAGAACGTAGCCGAATCGAGATTGCGGCACGATGCGGAAGTCGCTCAGTTGTTGGAATCGCTAAATGAGTATCAGTTAGAACTCGATGATTTATCGGCCGAACAGCAGCGATTGCAAACCGAAGCCGAATCGCGCGACGCGGATTTGAAAACGGCTCGTCAACAATTCGAGGACACGAAATCGGAACTGGCGGCAACCAAAGAACGATTGTCCGATCTGACCAGCGAACATGCCGGACTCAGCCAGCGGGCGGCGGTCATTGAAGAACTGGAGAGCAGTTTGGAAGGCGTTGCCGCTGGAGCAAAAGAAATTCTGACTGGTGCTCACGGTGCGAGGTCTGGGCCGCTAAGTGAAGTGATTGGATTAGTTGCCGATCTCGTTTCGGTAAATGTGCAACACGCGGCCATCGTGGATGTGGCACTTGGCGAATTGGCTCAGTACGTGATCGTCGATGGCGATCGGCTTGTCAACGAAATTGCCGATGAAACGTTTAAGCTGAACGGTCGCGTTGGATTGATTCAATTGAAACTTCCACCGACGCTTGGAGCTAATCCGGACGTCAATTTAAACGGCGCACCCGGAGTCATCGGACGAACCGATCGGCTGGTTCAAGTTCAACCGGAGTTTCAGACGTTCATTCGGCAATTGCTTGGCGGAACTTGGGTGGTAAAAACGCTGGCCGAAGCCTTGCACTTGCACCAGACTCGCGGCGACAGCGAGGCTTTTCGTTTGGTAACTCTCGATGGCGAGATCGTGGAGCCTGATGGAACGGTCGTGGCGGGTCCCAAGTCTTCTGCTTCGGGATTAGTTTCTCGACGCAGCGAGCTACGGGCTCTCAAGCGTCAAATTCAGAAACTTGACGAACAAATTGCTGATATTCGAGAATCGGCTAAAGCATTGACCGCTCGTGAGTCGCAGTTTGAAATTGCACTTCAAAATCAGATCAATGAAAACGCCGAACTGACGTCTCGTTTAAGAGATCAAGAAGCAGTGGCTAAATCGGTGCGGGCAAACGTTGCGAGAACTGAAAAGCGATTGGCCGAGTCGCGAGCCGAGTTGGATGCGGCTCGCTCAAAACTGGATGAGTTGAATTCGAGATTGGCGAACGACAAAGAAAGTTTGGCATCTCAAGAGTTGGAAATCGCGACGCTTTCGACACTAGTTTCCGCTAATGATTCCAAATCTAATGAAGCTTCACAGCATCGATCCAAGATCGAAAAAGAAGCTACCATCGCACGCGTCAAACTGGCGAAATCCGAACAGGTGCTCGAAGATATTCAATCCCGCGCAAATCAGGTTCGACAGGAGCTAGAAGAGCATCAAACACTGGTGCGCGAGCTTACCCTCCAACAAGAGTCTGATGCTTCCACCGAGACGACCGCTCACGAGCAAATTGAAACAGCGATGCAGGCGCTGACGGAACTCAAGGTAACACGAGACGAAACGGCGGATCAGTTGAGCAAACTCGCTGGACAACGTACAGAGTTCGACGAAGCTCGCCGAAAATTGGCAATGGAGCTATCCGCAACGAGAGACGCGATCCGACAGGCCGACGACAGGATTCATCAGTCCAAGATGCGCATCGAACAGATTGCCATGCAGCGCGACCAATTGGCAGAACGAATGCTCGATGACTATCAAATCGACCTGTCACAAATTAGTTCCGATAGCACGGCAGTGAGCGAGGAAGAACTTGCCGAACGTGAGAGCGTTGATGCAGAAATTTCTTCGCTGAGGAAAAAAATCAGTGACATCGGCTCCGTCAATTTGGACGCACTTGCAGAATTGGAGGAACTCGAATCTCGATACACGACCATGGACGCCCAGTATCAAGATTTGGTTCAGGCCAAGCAGACGTTAGAAAAAATTATCAGCCGCATCGACATCGACAGCCGGAAACTTTTTGTGGAAACGCTCGAAGCGATTCGAATTAACTTTCAAAAATTGTTTCGCCAAACGTTTGGTGGCGGACAAGCCGACATTATTCTCGAAGAAGGCGTCGATCCATTGGAAGCCGGTGTGGAAATCATCGCCACGCCGCCCGGCAAATCTCAGTTTAATAACAGCCTGTTATCTGGTGGCGAGAAAGCGTTGACGGCCGTTTCTTTATTGATGGCTATTTTTCAGTTTCGCCCCAGTCCGTTTTGCGTACTTGATGAAGTCGATGCTCCGTTTGACGAGGCCAACATTGGTCGCTTCATCGATGTCTTAAAAAGCTTTTTAGGATGGACGCGATTTGTCATCGTCACTCACTCGAAGAAAACCATGACGGCCGCCACGACGTTGTATGGCATCACCATGCAAGAATCCGGCGTCTCCAAACGCGTTAGCGTTCGTTTTGAAGACGTCACCGATGACGGACAAATATCGACTAGCGCCATCAGTCGCACTGATGAAGATGCTGCTTAGCAGATCGACTTCATTCGAATTGCCCTGCTCAAATTCAGGCAACTCCGCACCGGACAGGGCGGGCCTGAGCACCAAGAATTCGAGCCAAAAAAGTGCATTTTCTTATCCAAAACTTCAGCGAATCCATGTGGATCTCTCTGTGTCGGGTCTCCGAAAGCGACCCAAAAAAACAAGAAAAAAATTTCAAAAAAACGGAAAAATCCTCAACTCAAATGATTTGAAAGTCGCTATCATGACCGCTGCTCAAGGTTGTCGTGGGATAGGTTCCCTGTAATTTTTTCCGATGGTTTAACCTATGGACCATCACTCTACAGTTCTGACAGCAATGGGAGTTTCGATCATGAGTACTTCAACTGTGTTTCGCGGATTTGTAG
>JBGSKR010000651.1:0-3784 GCA_041741135.1 Mariniblastus sp. | reverse complement strand
TCCGGCTACAATCCGTGAACAGTTACGCAAATAAAGCCTTCAAAGAAATCTGAGACCAAGTCTCAAAATCGTCCAACTCGTTTAGCAGTTGCTTCACCGGCACAAAACCTGCGTCGATGATTTGCGTTTCACGAGCCGTCACGCGCGGACTTTCGACGGTGAACAAATGCACTACGCCTAGATGAACTTTGCCGACTTCGTTCTCGTCATCGTTAATCATGCCAACCTGTTGTTGAGAGAACGGTGTGTCGATGATGACTTCTTCTTCGAGTTCTCGCTGCATTCCCAAATCGTAGGGAGAGTGGTCATCGGCGTCGAGCGTCGAGATATGCCCACCGATGCCGACACTACGTTTTTTTTGCAATCGCGTTTCGCCCGTCCCGCTGCCTCGACGATACTGAAACACATGCACCGTGCCATCATCGTCGACGTGTTGAAAGATGCAGTAGGGGATCAATTGTTTGAAACTGGGATCGGTTTCCATTTGATCGCGAGGCAAGTAATCGGTGTGAGCGGGGTCGAGCAGGGTGGGGAGATACTGATCGGCGGCAGTCGAAAAGCCCTGAAAGTATCCGCATTGTTTGAACAGTTCGGTTTTCACGACAAGGACTTGTTCGGTTTCGACGATTGACATCGATCGGCTCCTGATGTTTTGGCAAAGAAATTTGGAGCGTTTAATTTAGCAACCTTGGTAATCGGTAGCCAGCCTCGACTTTTTCTCATGTCTAAAACATTGAAATGGCGGTTGAAGAGGACGATTCGGTAAAATCATTCGGGTCAAAGCCTAGAAGCTCCTCTAAAGCCATGATGAATGCTTCAGCGTTAGCCAGTTCGGAGTAACGAAATTTGATTTTGGCAGACCTGCCGAAACGGACTGAGTCGCGCGGGCTGAACGTGAACCATCCATCGACGAGTGTAGCTGTTTCCAAATCTTTGACTTGAAATCGGTCAGTAGAACAAGACGTGCGATATTCCAAAAAACCGTCACCGACCAGAATTGACTTCTCCTTGTTAATCATGAAGGTCATACAGCGGCTACGTCGGTATTCTTCCTGCAACCGACCGTAAACGAAATCCGTCCAAGCTTTCTCCGCGAATTGAGCAAGGTGCCAAGCGTGTCCTTGTTCAATCGGAAACTCTTTTGCACCGACCATACCTTCAATTTTGTAAACCGTCTGCTGTTGGAAATCAGTCCAGTTGTACTCGAATTTGGTTGCCACATGGACATTACCGTGCATCAACCATCGAACCAATGAAATTCGCAACTCGGCAATATCTTGAAACAGGAGGGCTTCTCGGGATGGCGTTGCGTCTGGTCTGCCTTGAACTCTCAGGCGTTCGATGCCCAGTTCACCCAGATAAGTCGTTTCGGCTTCATAACGAGTTTTGCGCCATACTTCGCGGACGCCGGCTGCGATACAAATGAATGTGATCAGGTACCAGAAGAAATCCAGCGGGCCGGGCTGCAGGATCGGAAACAGCAGGAACCATCCGCCAATTACGGTGCCAAGTAGGAGTCCACGCAGAATTCGCAGCACGAACGAGCGAGGTGGCTTGACTCGATCAAAGGTTGAGTCTGCCGAATAGATATTGCCGATCGCGTCAGATGGCTCGCCCACGAGCACTGCCGTCGGGCGCAATGCGTAACCATCATGCCCGAACACGGCGTCTTCGTCGAGTTCGTCATCGAACTCGTCATGCGGATCGTACTGGTTGCCTTCCTCGTGCTCCATACTCGGATGTTAGCATTTCAATTCAAGGTTTGACAATGCCGTCGTGGGCGAACGTTATCGCTAAATTTCGTTGATTTTGTGTCAATGCACGTGATATTATATTGCACTGTCAATTCAATTACTGCCTTTGAGGTAGAGGACTGAGTCGAATGGAAAAGCGAACCATGGGAAAGCGTATCTACCGTGAACCGACCGCTGAGCAGGCGGCGAAGTACCGACGAATCCGCGAAATGATCGCGGCCGAGATTCCCGAAATCAAACAGGAAGCAAAAACACTTCGCCACGGGCGTCGTGCAAAAATTCAGGAAGTGGTTGCGATGCTGAAATCCGAGCGTGAACTTCGAGGTCTGTCGTTGGGGGATATCAGCGAGCGAACTGGGATTAGCAAGTCAGCCATTTCGAAGCTGGAAAACAATCAGGATGCGAACCCCACCATCAACACCTTGGCAAAATATGCCGAGGCCCTGCGAATGGAACTCTCGGTTACCTTGACGGACTACCCCTGATAAGGATCAGTCCCGAAACTATTTCCGTAGGATGGACATTCTTGTCCGTCCATTCACTCGTGTCGGACAGGAATGTCCAACATACAAATCGGGAAGTTATTGCGGGACAATTCCTAAGCTGCGTTAGCTACGGGCGCACATCGCTGTGGGTGGAAGTCAATAGTACTCGTCAAGCGACATGTTTTTCGCAAATTGATTCACGACGGAACTTGGTACCGAACCCGACAGAGGAATCGAGATTTGAAGTTTAACTTATCGCTTTCAGCTGGGTTGAAGTATTGCATTCGCTCAATGCGGTCGCCACCGTCGTGGCTAAGTATCGTTGTAAGTTTCGCGACTGCCGGTTGCCACCATCAGCAAGGTGCGTTCGTCACTATCTTGGGATACGATTTGTCAGAGTCAGTTCACCTCAAGCGATTGTTGCTGCGATCGGCCACGTCGAGCATCGGCAAGTAGCGGTAATAGACTTCGAGATTCAGTGTCGCCATTGCGGTCGAGTACACGCGACCGCCGTAGCCGCCCCACACGCCGTCCGGATCATAACTGCCCGCGCTCTTTCCCGATTTGATTTGCAGACTGAGCAAAGTTTTCTTCAGCTCCGAATTCCACTGCTCCCAATCGTTGCCACCCGTGTGATACATCGACAACGTTCCATAGTACCAGTAGTACAGGTTCACATGGTGCGGCGTCGGGCGTTCGGCGGATAATCGGCGGGCTGCTTCTTGCGAAGCGGCGGGCGAAACGGTGTCCTGCAAAAAGTAGCGACACAACAACGCTTCCGCCGTCATCGTGGTGCTCGGGCCTTGACCGGGGCGATACGACGCAAGTCCATTGCCAACGCCACTGGTACACTTTTGCAAAAATGTTTCCATCCGCTCAAAGGTGGCGGCTGGCACAACGGCTCCGCCCAGTTTCGCACTTTGAAGCGCGAGCACTTGCCAACCGAATTGGCTCATGTCTCCTGAATCGCCGGGTTGATAACGCCAGCTTCCGTCGATGCGATTTTGTGCGGCGACGGAATAATCAACTCCGCGCTGAACCGGTTGCAACAATCGTTCGTCGCCGGTCATCGCGAGCGCCTCGCTGAGCGCGAGCAGCGACATGCTATGACAATACATGCGAGCGAACAACCTTGCGTCGCCAGCAAGATCGCCGTCCGTTTTTTGCGAACGAGCCAAGAACTGCAACGCGTCACGCAATTCGTTTTGGTAAGGGCCTTCGAGATGCGTATGACCGGCAGCAAGAAAGGCCAGCGTTGCCAACGCCGTGATGCCGCAGTCTGCATCGGCTCCCGCTCCTTTGCGATCATGCCCAAAGGTTTTCGTTTCTTTACCGGCTTCATGTTCGCTTGCGTCCCAGCGACCGTCTTCGGATTGAACTTCCGCCAGCCAACGCAACGCTTCGTTCACCGCGGCTTCGGTTTCGACTGATCCTCCACGACGTTGAGCCAGTTCAAGTCGATTCTCGCGAGTGCGGAGCGAATATACTTTCGGAATCGGCTGACCGTCGGCGATGCGACGAGGACTGCTGACTAGTTTCATCCCA
>JBGSKR010000650.1:0-15876 GCA_041741135.1 Mariniblastus sp. | reverse complement strand
GCACAAACGCTTGCGGACTGGCAACAATCCCAGTTGGTTCTTTAATGCTTCCGGTGGAGATTCGCGAAGCCTGATTTTCTGTCAGCGTGGCAACCGGCTTTTCGATCAATGGGGCAGGCTTTGCAAGATCTAAATCTGACGGGCTGGCTGCCGGGGCTTTCTTAAAAACATGAACCTCGCCCTTGAACACATGAGCCTCGGTTGTTCCCGATGGATCGACACTGATACCAAACTCCGTGCCCAAATCGACCAGTTCGGAGACGGGTGTCTCAATTCGAAACCCGACGGCTCGTTCATCGACGACTGCAGACAAACGACCCTGCGTTAGAAACCCCTTGTCCCGATCGATGATCTGAAACTGCGCGGGGCCTTCGAGCGTGACCAAGGCACCACAGTTGAATTCGATTACCAACAGCCCTTTTCTTAGTTCAATGGTTTGATCGTGAAACAATTCGTTCGATAGTTGATTCGTCCACCGGTTCGCTTCGATCTCGCAATCGATTCGCTTAACGATCTTGGCAACAAACGGATTGGTCGTTCGTGGTGTGTAGGGCCGATTAATGGCAACTGAATTTGGTAACCAATCAGAAATCGGGACTATGGAAACGGTAAGCAGCAACATCGCCGCGAGGACTGCCACACCGATGGCAAGCCTTCTACCCCATTTGCCACGCCTCGCGAATCGCGAACTCGGTTGCGGCGGTGCCACATCCGACTGAAACCCGGAGCGCCAATCTTTTGACGCGGTCAAGTCGATAAAAGGCGGCGGTGTCGCAAGGACCCGCTGAAGATGACCATGCAATCGCATAAAATCTACGAAACGCCGAATCGTGTGCTCATCTCCACGGAGCACTGCATCCAATTCGTCCGTTTCGGATTCGTCAATTTGCTGATCGGCATATCTCTCAAACAGATAATCATGACGATCAAGTTGTTCTCGGTTTATTCGTTTCATAAGGCAAACTCTTCTCCCACTTTGCGTTCAATGCAACGCTTGAGCTGCTCCCGCACTCGCGTTAGATGTTTGTAGATCGCTCGGCCTGAAACGGATCGTTGCGTCGCTAAATTGTCGACCGAGACTTCGTTGCGATAACGTTCGGACATCAATTCTTGATCTTCCGGGTTAAGCGATTCTAAACAGGTTGACAAGGCTTGTTGGATTTCTTGATCTCGCTGCTGAGTTTCGATCTGGTGCATCGCGACTTCGCCAATTTCGTTCAGCACACTATCGCTCAACAGGCAGCGCCGGCCTTTTTGGCGGAAGTAAGCAAACACCTCGTAGCGGGCGATTCCGCAGGCCCACTTCAGAAAATCCTTGGAGGCATCGAACTCGGACCACTTTGACCAAAGGATGGTTGAAGTCTCTTGCAAGATCTCCTCGGCCTCATTGGAGTTGGGAACAAAGATTTGAATAAAGGACAGTATCCGACGCTGAGACCCGCTGAATTGCCGCAAAAAAGCTTTCGTTGCCTCAGCATCGCGTTGCTCATTTTCGGGTGCCATCGTTTGGTCTCAATGGTGGTGAGTTTGATGTGGATGTTGGCGAACTAGCTCATTGAAGCGAATCACCGATAAATACCCTTGGAATCGCGTCGGAGTTTGGTTTTTTGAACTACAAAGTCTGAAAAACGAGTTCTTTTCCTGAGTGAACGAGGCAGATCAGAAAAATGGCCTGCTTGGACGCTGCGATCACAAAGAAGTCTTAATGGCCAGAGAAGAAAACTGGAACGAAGTGAAGCGAGACCGGAGCTAAGGGAATTGGATCGCACGTTGTGATGGGTTCTTGTCGATTTGGCGTCCTTTATTTTTGGAATTATTAATCTTTTTTCAAAATTCTGGTTCGAAAAGTGACGAACCTCCGCGATAGTACGGTAACCTGCCTAAGCCGCTAGGCTTGATTGGTCTCCTCTAAACGGCATTGAAGGAAAACATAATGGTTGTAAATAGAGAGAATCACGGTTTTACTTTGGTGGAACTACTGGTTGTGATTGCGATCATTGGGATTTTGATCGGCATGTTGTTGCCTGCGGTGCAACAAGTCCGCGAGGCGGCTCGGCGTTCAGCTTGTTTGAACAATATGCGGCAAATTGGCATCGCCGCGCACAATTACGAAAGCTCACGAATGCGGCTCCCCCCCGGCGGGATCAACTCGGGAGCTGGGCCACATGGAGCATCCGTTTTGATTTCCATGTTGCCATTTTTTGAACAAAACAATCTGCGAGACTTGGTTCCCAATGGCAATGACTTTAGTGCCTACACACAGTTCTCAAAGAATCGAATTAGCCTGTTTTTGTGTCCCTCCTCACAGTTCCAAACTCAGATCAATTTGACGACGGGAGTTGACACGGGCAACTACACCACTCACTACTACGCCATCTCCGGGCCGGTCGATAGCGCCACTGCTGCCGTACCAGCTTCCGTCACTTACAACGGAACAGACTATCCCGAAATCGGCATGAACGCGGGCCACGGGCCATCAGGTTTGGCGGGAATGTTCTCTCCCATTCGCGCTAACAGCACCAATAACGGTTGGGGTCAGTGGAGGGAAGACACGGCGAAAACGATGGGGGAAATCAATGATGGAACGTCCAATACCATGATGCTGGGTGAGATATCTTGGGAGGGCGCGAAGTTGTCCGGAGACGGCAACGTGGCTTACAACCCTTGGACTCGCGGCCCAGAAACGAATGGCAACAAGTCCATTTTTCAACCAATCACGTTTAACCTCGGCACCAAGTCCATTACAGACAATCCAATCAATTCGAACATTTACCTCGGTTCCAACCGAGTATCGTTTGGCAGTTTCCATTCGGGAGGTACCAATTTTGTGTACGGTGATGTGTCCACCAAATTCTTTCCCGACAACGTTGACATGAATGTTTACTTCGCACTCGCCAGTATCAATGGAGGAGAAGCCAATGTCAGTTTCGAATAGAACAATTGCTTTGTTGCTGGTTAGTCTTTCTGTATTAGCGATCGTCGGTTGCCGAGACGGAATGAATGATGCCTCGTTCAACGTTGCTGGTACCGTGAAACACAAGGACCAGCCCGTGCCTGTGGGTTTTGTGAGATTCATACCTAAAGGCCCAGGAGGCGTGGTTGGATTTGTCAAAATCGTTGATGGCAAGTTCGACACGGCGGAAGGTAAGAAGACTCGCGGTGTTGAAGCTGGAGACTACAGCATCAAGGTTGAGGGTTTCGATGGCGTACCTCCTGCCGATGCCGTCGCTGCTGAAGCCTATCCCAATGGGAAACCGCTGTTTTCACAGTATGTCATGAATCACAGTTTTCAGGCTGACACCACGTTAGACATCGTTGTTCCGTCCAAGTAGGATCGAACCTTTTTAAGTTTTTCACTTTTTTGGAGAATGAAACCATGACCCTGTTTCGTACGTTTAGTTTTTTGGAGATGCGTTCTTGGACTGCTGTTTTTTTGGCGGCCGGTTTGACTGGCTTGTCGGTTCTTCCCGCATCAAACACCCATGCCGACGTTTTCCTGCTTCCAAATAGCTCGAATAATCAAGCACGGTTCAATGCAGCCACCGGCGCGGTTGCCGGCACTACTGCCGAAGGCCAAACGATTAGGGTTGGCACAACTGCCACAAATGTTGAATTTGTAGGTTACATGATTTTTGATACGACGGCCTTTCCTACTCCTGGAGCCGTAGATTTGGCGGAATTGACCTATCAGACTACCTACAGCACGCCTTCGCCAGCCTCTTATCTGCTTTACGGTGTTTCTCTCAGCGCCTTAAGTCTTGGCGCCAATCTCAGCTCGAATGCCGAGCGTGTAACATTTGATGGTGCTCTGGGCGGACCCAGTTCGAGTTTGATCGCCACGATTGATACTGCGCTCACACCCGCAGGTGTAATCACGTTTGACGTTACTTCTTTTGTCAACAGTCAGCGTATAGGCGGAAATAACTTTATCGCTTTTGCGTTTCAAGATCCGTCACCAACAATAGATGGCGTTTTTAATACGGTGCAAATTTATGACTCGAACGACGGAGGTGGCGTTCAAAATCCTCAACTTGAGTTAACTGTAAATCCCATCCCAGAACCGAGTTCCTTGATGGTTTTTGCTGGTATGGGCTTGTGTGCGTTGGTGCGACGCCGCAAGTAACGACTGTTACTGCGATGTTTTTTGGTTTTGTTAACCAGTGGCAGGTCTTCGGCCGAGAACCCAGTCGCTCGTTGTGTAAGAAATTCTAAGCCGCGCCCAACTTGGGCGCGGCCTATTTTTGATTGTCGCCTATTGCTCCGCAAAATTAGCGAACTCTAGACTGCGTTTTGTGCAAGAGCAACCAACACATCTACCCCGAGAAAACATCATGAAGCGCGCGAGTCAAACAAGTCCAACCTCCGATCGACGGACGTTCCTAAAAACAACCAGCCTGTTAATCGGAGCAGGAGTGCTTGCCCCTGCCACCGCATTTGCCACGAGCGGGCGTCCTGGTTCAACGACGACTTTCTCCCCCGAAAAAAAAGCCAAAAAAGGCTGTTGCTTCACCACCAAAGAGGGCAGCGATTGGCTTGACCAAATCCAAAAACTAAAAGTCGATTGGTTCTACTCCTGGGGGGCAGACAAGCCCGCTGATGTTCCCTCCGAAATCGAGTTTGTCCCGATGATTTGGGGGTACGGCAGCAAATCTCCTGAGTCACTGCAAAAACTAAAAAGCCAAATCGAAGCCGGTGAAGTCGATTCTAAAATTTTCATGGGCTTCAACGAACCGGATCGCGACACGCAAAGCGATGTCACCGTCGAGCAAGCTTTAGAAGCTTGGCCATTGCTGATGGAACTGGGGGTTCCTTTGGTCAGCCCCGGTTGTGTTCATCCCGATAATGAGTGGATGATCGAATTCATGAAAGGCGTCGAGGAGAAGAAGCTGCGAGTCGACTACATCGCGGTTCATTCTTATCGCGGCCCAGACGCCAAAGGTCTAATGCAGTACCTCAAGAAAATTTACGAGATGCACGGCAATCGACCACTGTGGCTGACTGAATTCGCCGTGGGCGATTGGACCGCAAAAACGGTCGCCGAAAACAAACACAGCCCGGAGAAAATCGCGAAATTTATGAAAGAAGTTTTGCCCATGCTAGACAGATCAAAAATGGTCGCACGCTACTCTTGGTTCTCAGCGAGTTTGGACAATCGAGCGCTCGGAAACTCAGGGCTGTTCGATGATTCGGGTGAGCTAACCGAGCTTGGCAAAATCTATGCGGCTCACAACAGCTAAGGTTTCAAGTTATGAAACAGTAGTTAACGGTCTTTTTAATTTTGAAGGAGTGAACGATGATTGTCAACAAAAGTAATTACGGCTTTACCCTGGTAGAGTTGTTGGTTGTGATCGCCATCATTGGCATTTTGATTGGCATGCTGTTGCCAGCGGTTCAACAAGTCCGAGAGGCGGCTCGTCGTTCAGCTTGCTTAAACAATATGCGGCAGATTGGCATTGCTACCCACAACTATGAGAGCTCAAACATGAAATTTCCTCCGGGAGGAATTAATACAGGGCCAGGACCAAAGCAAGCATCGACGTTGTACCTTTTGCTGCCCTATTTCGAGCAAAACAATCTTCGTGACCTTACCCCCGATGGAAATTACCAAAACGTTTTTACAGGCATTGCCGAGAATCGAGTCGATTTGTTTTTGTGTCCAACCTCTCAAGATGAACAGCAACTCAACACCAATCCGGCTCGGTACACTTCGCATTACTACGCGATTACTGGACCGGCTGACAGTGCCATCGCTGGTGATTCGACTGGGGGCAGTTATAACGCAACCGATTACCCCGAAATCGGAACCAATGCAGGCCACGGCCCAACCGGACTGGCTGGAATTTTTTCGCCACAACCCGGCAGCTCAGACATCAGAAGAGCAGCCTACAACTTCAAAACGGCAAAAACTTTCGGCCAAATCTCGGATGGTTCCTCCAACACTTTGATGTTTGGAGAAATATCTTGGGAGGGCACAAAGGTCTCCGGAGATGGATTAATGCTGTATCAACCCTGGACGCGCGGTCCTGCGTTGGAAGCTGGCAACATCAATCATCCCAACCCTGTCATTAACTTCAATTGGGGAGCCAAGTCAATTACTGACAATCCAATCAATTCGGATATTTACCTGGGTTCCAACCGTCTCTCGTTTGGCAGTAATCATTCGGGAGGTACTAATTTTGTTTATGGTGATGTGTCCACCAAATTCTTTCCCGACAACGTTGACATGAATGTTTACTTCGCACTCGCCAGTATCAATGGCGGAGAAACGAATGTCAGTTTTGAGTAAATCGATCAAGTCGTTGCTCGACTCCCGATCAAGGTGGAACTGCCTTCCGTCGGCTTCGCTTAAATTCATCTTCACTTGGAATGGATGACAGAGTTTGAGAAGGGCGGCGAGGAGAGGATGCTTAATTTGCCAAACGCCGTGCTGGGTTTATTGGAAACTCAGACAGTCAAGCGTTGGCAACTTCCGCCCTGTTACACGATTCGGGTGAGCTATCCGCGCTAGTTGAAAGCTACGCGGCTCCCAACAGCCAAGGTTAATCGGCGAGGCCTAAAGATTATTTTCTTTGGCCCAACGACCGAACCTCATCAATGCCACCCCGAATAGAATCAGGATGGTCAAGCGGATCAGTACCATCACGCCGCCACCAATATAAGCTCCGACTCGTTCGGGTGAACCATCGGGGTAAGCTTCGGCCATAATCGATAATTGCCAGACTCCCACGCCTATCGAAACCAGCGTAGCAGCAACCAGCCCCCAGCCAAAAACGACACCGATCGGTTTTTTGGCGAGCAATAAAGAATTCCCGACAATTCCGAAAAAGGCCATCGCTGCTCCGGCTCCGATTTCGAACAGAACGGTGGCCAGTAGTGGATCGTTCGGGTTCGCTTGCGTGAGTGCGCTCCATCCGATGAATCCGAGTACGACCATCATCAGTCGCAACACACAAAACACGAGGCTAACGATAAACATCACTAGACAAAACGTCGGCAGACCAGATTTGGATGAAGGCCGACGCAATTTGTTTCCCGTACTGATTTGGGGAGCCGCAAAGGGATTCGCTTCGTTGCTGTAATTACTCATCTCTCTCGCTCCCACTTAAATTGCCACATTGGTTGACCTGACGCATGACATCACGCTTTGCAGCATTCTAATGATTTCTTAAGGGCGCACAATTACTCATCACTCTGCTAGAAGAAGGTCGGCTTGTCGGTCGTTCGCCGCCGCAGATATTCTCCGAAAAATGGCAATACAGAATCACCAAAGGCCGCAACATTAAACGCACCTTGACGGGTCAATCTTCCAGCTCAATTGGATGCCGGAACGTCCAGTAAATGATGACGGTGTAACTGAGGATAAAGGGAATGCCAAGCATGGCAATGATCGTCATGATCCATAGCGTTCCTTGGCTCGACGCCGCATTCACTAGCGACAATGATTCTCCCGCTCCCGTCGAATAAACCAGATTGGGAAAGGTCGAAAGACCAAACAACGCCACCAGGCAAACGATGTTCAAACACGATGAAATAAATGCCTGGCCAAATTTTCCGAGGTAAATCGCACGCGGCATGTTCGCCACGCAAACGACATTCAAAATCACAATCGGAATCGCCAACGGTGCCTGCTTGATCGCCGTCACCACATGGGGATGCTCAATCAACGTCAACATCGAAACGAGAATGTACATTACCAAGTACACTCCCCAAAAATGCCACATCCAATTTGCCAGCCGATCTCGAACCCCGCCCGTTGTCTTCAAATAAAGAAACATTACGCCGTGTAACGCAAATGTCGCCAGCGCGAGCGCCCCAGTCGCCAGCGGATACCCTCCAAACAAATCGCTCGTTGATCCCGTGTACTCTCCGCGCTCGTTGAGTGAAATGCCAGCAATCAAATTTCCGGCTGCCACACCGAATACCAGCGTCGCTCCGAAACTGGAAACGAAAAAACCCACATCGAAACACCGTTTCCAAACCGATGTTTCGACTTTGTTCCTAAAGTCGACACTGATCGCACGCAGTATCAAACAAAACAACAACAGATAAACTGGCAAATACATTCCGGACAAAACCGTGGCGTACGCTTCTGGAAACGCTGCAAACAAAGCACCACCAAACGTCACCAGCCAGACTTCATTGCCATCCCACAAGGGCCCGATGGCTTTGATACCAACATTGCGTTCACGCTCTCCTCGCAAAATCGGGTGAATGATTCCAACTCCCAAATCGAATCCATCCAGAACCGCGTATCCGGCGAGCAACACACCCAGCAAAATAAACCAAACGAGATTAAGATCCATTACCGGTCTCCCGTCAAATGAGGATCGGTGGTAACGACTGGTTTTAAATCGTTCTCATCTCTTCGCGGATCGTGCAAACCAAGATCCGACGAAACGGGCGGCCCAGCTTGAATCTTTCGGTTAAGTAAAAACAACCACAAGACTCCCAGCAAAAAATAAATCACGCCAAACAAAATGATCGAAGTCAGCACCTGCTCTGCCTTGATCGCTTTGGAAACGCCATCGCTCGTTCGCAGCCCGAGCGATTCCTCGTAAACGAAGTATCCGTCCGCATCGACCACTCGCTCGCCCGTTTCGTCAACCTTGAGTGGCGCATAAACGATCCAAGGCTGGCGACCAACTTCCGCCGCAACCCATCCGGTTTCATTGCCGACAATCGCCGGAATAATCCCGGCCACGAAAACCCACATTAGCCATCGCTTCTGATACAGCGTGCCGCGCCACAACCAAAACGTGGAAGCCACCGTCAAACATGTTAGACCGACGCCAATGCCAATCATCAGGTGATAAGCGAAGAAGGGAATCTTCACCGGCGGACGATCAGCGGGTTTGAATTTATCCAGCCCGATCACTTCTTCTTTGAAATCTTCGTGGATCAAAAAACTTAGCCCACCCGGCACGGAAACATTGAAATCAATTTGCTCGGTTTCTTCGTTGGGAATTCCGAACAGACTCATATCCGCAACTCCCGTTTTAAAGTGGCCTTCGAACGCCGCCATCTTGGCTGGTTGATGCTCGTAAACCATCCTGGCTTGAAAGTGACCACTCACAAACATCGCGAGACAACTGAACAGCGCCAGAAACAATGCACCGGAAAAACTTTTCTTCGCGAAATCCGCATGCTTCCCATGCAGCAAATACCACGCAGAAATACTCAGCACCAAAAATGCTCCGACGATGAAACAGCCCAGCCACACATGAATCAACCGATGAATGGCTGACGGATTAAAAACCATCGCCCAAAAATCTACGATCTCGGCTCGCATGATCGGCTCGCCATCGACAAACCATGGCTCGCCATCTCGCGTCATCTGAACAATGTTGTGGCCTGTTGGCGTTTGCTGCCAACTATTGGCAATCGTGATCCACACGCTACTAAAGATCGAGCCGATCGAGACCATGCAAGCCGAAAAAAAGTGAAAGCCCGGACTGACGCGGCCATAACCATAAACCAGAATCGCGAGGAAACCCGATTCGAGAAAAAACGCAAAAATTCCTTCTGCCGCGAGAGCCGAACCGAACACGTCTCCGACGAACCGCGAATATGCCGCCCAATTAGTTCCAAACTCAAACTCCATCACGATTCCGGTCGCAACGCCGATCGCAAAATTAATTGCGAAAATTCCCGTCCAGAATCGAGCGGCGTCCATATAAGTCGAATCCTTCTTCCACAGCGACTTGCCTTCCAGATACACAATGATGATTCCCAACCCAATCGTGATGGGAGGAAACAGATAGTGAAACATGATCGTCAGCGCGAACTGAATCCGCGAGAGCATGACAACGTCCATTTCAGCTAACATAAACTAGTGTTCCCAAAATAAGTCGTTCCGAAATCGGTTGCAAATTGTGCAAACCGGAAAACACTCTTCTCAAAAAACCTTCTAAACCAAAAATTACCAGCGGCCGAAGGGATCGACAACAACTGCGGCAGTTTGTCTCGAATAGCAACTCCGATCTCGCTGGGTGGCTGGACAGAAAGATCGTAACCGTTCACGGATTGTAGCCGGACTCGTGAGAGTTCGGAAATTTACCAAACAGATAAAACCGAAGTCTCACGACTTCGGCTACGAACCATGTCGACAAGCGACATTTTTCAAAATTACCGTGAACGGTTACAAACATCCTAACCGACGGACTGGGCCGTAACTTGTTTCGATAAACCTTCGTTTGAATTCCCCTGACCTCTCGGTCAATTTTGATTAGAATCAGAAATTCGTTCAACGCACCTAAAAGGGAATCATGATGAAATTAGGACGAGTTTTTATCTTGGCCACCTCCTTCGGCCTGACGATTTTCTCCGCTGAATCGTTTGGTCAAACGATTTCTGAGACTCGCCAGCCGAATATTGTGTTGATCATGGCCGATGACTTCGGCTGGAAAGACCTTCACTGCTACGGTAACGAACGACTTGACACCCCGAACCTTGATCGACTTGCCAAACAAGGCATACTCTTTACCGACGCTTACTCAGCGTCTCCTGTTTGCACGCCAACGCGAGCGGCATTGATGACGGGCGAGTCGCCGGCGCGGCTGAATATCACCAATCACGCGGCGGGGCACCCACCGAATTTTCGAAAACCCGGAACGAATCTCATCACCCCTCGGTGGCTTCGCCACCTGCCTTTGGAAAGAGTCACTTTGGCCGAGCAGTTGCGGAGTTCGGGATATGCCACGGCTTTTGTGGGTAAGTGGCATCTTTCGCATCGGATGGAAATCGACTTGGAACCCGGCCCGTCGGAACCAGAGCTGAGACCCGAACATCAAGGCTTCGATATCAACATCGGTGGCTGTCAATTGGGCGGTCCGCCCAGCTACTTCAGCCCCTACAAACTTCCTAACTTGACCGCCAAAGCGGATGGCGAGTATTTGCCAGATCGTTGCGCCGACGAGTGCATTGACTTCATTGAGACCAATCGCGAACGTCCCTTTTTTCTCTGCTGGTGGAATTACTCGGTTCATTATCCCTTCCAAGCACCCGCAGACTTAATCACGAAGTACGAGCGACGCAAAGGACCCGGTATCGAAAACCCAACCTACGCCGCCATGATCGAAGGCATGGATACGGCGATTGGAAAGTTACTTGTCGCCCTCGACAAAAACAAACTCAGTGAGAACACGCTCGTGATTTTCACTTCCGATAACGGACCCTTCGCCGCAAACGTGAAACCCCTGCGTGGAGAAAAAGGGCATCTCTACGAAGGAGGAATTCGTGTGCCGATGATTGTTCGGTGGCCGGGTCGTGTCCGCCCTAATCAGCAATCGGCAACACCCGTCATCACCATGGATATTCACGCAACCATCTTGGAAGCCGCCCATCTTAAGGCCGACCCGACCAACACGCCCGACGGAATGTCGTTGTCGCCGATTTTCGACGCGGGTCAGAAACTTGATCGCCGATCCATCTATTTTCACTATCCCAATTACGCATTCCACAAAAATAACCGTTTGGCCAGTGCCATTCGTTCGGAAAACTACAAGCTCATTAAGTTTTATGACGATGACTCGATCGAGCTCTACGATTTGAAGAACGACATTGGTGAATCCAACAACTTGGCGGATTCGATGCCCGAGAAAGCAAACCAGCTACGGAGTGATTTGGAGAATTGGCTCAAGCAAACGAACGCCAGCCAACCTCAACGCATTAATTAACTTGTTCCGCCTGGCGAATAAAAAAGTTTGCCCATTGAAAGAGTTCGCTGATCCCACCGAATGACTCAGCGAAACGACACCCCCGATTCAATCACAACATCCAATCTCGTTTTGCTCCCAGGTCCACAATGCAACTTTCACTCTACATTGGTCTGCTCTTTCTTTCAGTTGGAGTCGTCCATCTCAACGCGCAGCAGTTGCCGAAATCGTGGGTCAATGGGACGACGGAAACGCGGTTGAAGGCGATCTACGAGAATGAACAATATCGGGCCAAGGAATTTCGTGCCCGATGGCTCAACGATAGCGCGGGCTACTCGGTTGAGCAGCGAGATTCCGAAACTAAAAAGCTTGTCACAAAGTTCTATGATGTTCGCACCGGTGAACCCACCGAGCGAGAGCCAATCGTTCAAAAACCTGAACCAAAAGACGATTCGCGAGCCGTCATTTCACCGCAAGGAAAACAGGAACTGACCGTTCGCGATGGCGATGTTGTGCTGCGGAATCTTGACACGAAGGAGCAAATCCAGATAACCAACCTTACGGCTGATCGCGAAATTTCTTTTCATCATCTCCGCTGGAGCCCAAGTGGAAAGTACGCGGCCTTCATCGAATCCGATTACAGCGAGGTGAAGAAGCGATCAATACTGGTGCCTGGTGATCCTTCGTATCCTGTCGTTCGTGAACAGCGTTTTGCCAGGGTCGGCGGAAAAATTGCCACCTTGCGCGTGGCGATTTTTGACGTCGAACAAAAGAATCTTCAGTGGCTGCCGATCGAATCTCCGGACGAGGGTTTTTATCTGGGAATGCTCGAGTGGAGTTCCGCTTCGGATGAATTGCTGGTCGAGCGATTGAGCCGGTTTCGTGACTCTCGCGAATTTTTTCTCGCTTCGCCCAATGGTTCGATGAAACGGATTTTCCATGAATCGGATCCAGCTTGGGTGGTCGCAAGTCAGCGAAAAAATTACGGACTGGTGTGGATTCGCGACGAACAGGAATTTATCGTGATCAGCGAGAAAGACGGTTGGCGACACGCCTATCGTTATTCCCGCGACGGCAAAGAACTCGCGATGCTAACCCCCGGTGAATACGATATCATTAATCGCGCCGTCGTCGATGAAGAGGGCGGCTGGTATTACTTTTATGCCTCGCCAAACAACGCGACGGAAAAGTATTTGTACCGCGTGCCGCTGGATGGATCGGGAACTCTTGAGCGGATGACGCCCGAAGATCAACCCGGCACCCATGACTACGATTTCTCGCCGGATGCGAAATGGGCGTTTCATACTTTTTCTTCGTTTGACTCGCCGCCGCTCGGTGAGTTGATTGAGGTGGAAGGACATCGAGTCGTCAAAGTGGTCGAAGATAACCGGCAGCTTCACGAGAGCGCGAAAGCGGTTGTAACTCATCCAACGGAATTTATCGAACTTGATATTGGCAACGATATTAAACTCGACGCGTGGATGATTAAGCCACAGGACTTTGACGAAACCAAACGTTACCCAGTCTTCGTTTACGTTTATGGCGAGCCTCACTCGCAAACGGTACTTAACGAGTGGGGCGCCGGTCAAAGCCATTTTTTGCGGGTGGTCGCCGATCTCGGATATCTGGTAGTGTCCATCGACAATCGCGGCACTCCTGCGCCCAAAGGCGCGGCTTGGCGTCGTTCCGTTTTCGGGAGTCTTGGCCCACTTTCGACAGAGGAGCAGGCGGCTGGATTGAAAGAACTGGGGCGAGTGCGATCCTTTGTCGATCTGTCGCGAGTTGGCATTTGGGGCTGGAGCGGTGGCGGGTCAAACACTCTGAATGCGATGTTTCGCCAGCCCGATGTTTATCACGTCGGGATTGCAGTCGTGCCCAAGCCGCAACCTCACCTGTACAATGCAGGGTTCCAGGAAAATTACATGCGAACCGTCGAAGTCAATCCCGATGGCTACCAGAAATCGGCACCGATCAATTTTGCTGAAGGACTGAAAGGCAAGTTATTAATTGTGACCGGTTCCGGCGAAACGAACACGCACATTCAAATTATTGAAGGTCTCGTTGATCGGCTCATTGAGTTGCGTAAGCCGTTCGACTACATGGTCTATCCGAACCGAGATCATGGACTGAGCGAAGGACTCGGTACGGTGGTCCATGTCAGAATGCTGATCACCAGATATCTACTTGATAATCTTCCGCCGGGGCCTCAGTAAGCGATTAAGAAAATTCAATCGTGCCGCGTTTCGGCGAAAACTTGGCGTGGCGAGTCGTGGAATTCAAAAGAATCCCCCCCTGCTCAGAAATTCGTAACCGTTCACGGATTGTAGCCGGACTCGTGAGAGTTCGGAAATTCTACAAACAGATATAACCGAAGTCTCACAACTTCGGCTACGAACCATATAAACGACATTTTTCAAAATCACCGTGAACGGTTTCAGGAATTCTGGCGAATCCCACTACTCAAAAATTAAGTTGAAACGCTGCACTCGTCAGGCAAACGCTACTCACCAAGGAGCCACCATGAAATCGTTGATCCAATTCTTCCACGTCGCTATCGCCGTTACGCTGTTGGCTTGCCTCAATCCTGCGGCTGCTGATGCGCAGACAACTCGCCCGAACATTCTGCTGATCACCGCCGATGACATGAATTGGGATTCGCCGGGTTGCTTTGGTAACAAGCTCGACGGCGTCACACCGAATCTCGATCATCTCGCCAGTCGGGGCGTTCGTTTCACGCAAGCTTATGTCACGATTGCGATTTGTCAGCCATGTCGCGCCTCGATCATGACGGCGCGGTATCCGCATCGCAGCGGCGCGTTGGGTTTCGACAAAATTCTTCCTGACGTACCGACTCTGCCTGAAGCGATGCGAGAGGCTGGCTACTACACCGCCGCGATCGGCAAAGCCGTGCATACCATCCCCAGTCGTCACGCAACTGCGTTCGACGAAAAATTCGACATGCACGAATTGGGCTACGGACGTTCTCCATCCCGCTATCGCGAAACAACTTCCAACGAGATCAGAAACGCGCGCAAGAAGAACAAACCGTTTTTCTTGAACGTCAATTTGCACGACCCCCACCGACCGTTTGCCAACGCCCCGCAGGAGCAGCGTGAACGAAACCCGAAATTATGGGAAGGCGTTCCGTTGGTCGAAAACCCCTACACGCCTGCTGAGATTCCATTGCCCAGTTTCTTGCCGGATCTTCCGGAGGTTCGCTTCGAGATGGCTGAATACTACACGTCGGTTCGACGCTGTGATCAGATCATCGGAGAAGTTCTCGCAGTGCTCGACGAGTCCGGTCAAGCAGACGAAACCGTAGTGATTTTTCTTTCCGACAACGGGATCGCTGTGCCGTTCGCGAAAACAAATTGCTGGCTGCATTCCAACCGCACTCCGCTGATCATCCGTTGGCCCGGCAAGACTCGCGCGGGCGAGACGATTGATAATGCGATGGTCAACAGCATCGACCTCGCGCCAACGATTCTCGATATCGTCGGATTGGAAAACTTGGCAGGCGCAGACGGCACATCGTTTCGCGGCCTGATTGATCGCGAAGTAAAATCGAAAGTCGATTCGGAAGGCGAGACGAAAAACGCCGGTCGCGATCATGCGTTCGTACATATCAACTATCCGTTTTCTCGCCGAAGTTTCGCCATGCGCGGAGTCATTCGATTGCGCCCGGGAACAGACTCCGTTGAAGGCTACGTGTGGAACGGATGGGCCGATGACAAAACCAAATTCAGCAACGAGTCGATGTCCGGTCGAACATTCGCCGCGATGAAAAATGCTGCTACAAACGATCCTGCCGTCGCCGCGCGAGTCCGCCACTACGTGGAGCGTTGCCCGGAAGAGTTCTACAATTACGACAGCGACCCAGATGCTTTGCATAACTTGATCGACAATCCATCCGTCAAATCTTACGTCGACGACGCGCGGGCTCGCCTCCTCGATCACATGCAAGGCACCGCCGACCCACAACTGAAAAGCTACGAAGATTATCTCGAATTGAGAAAACCGAAACACGAGAACCCAAACTGATCGAGTAAGTCCGATGGTATCGACAGAACCCTATCAAGCCCTCGCAATTTCGTTGGGGCTTGGACTACTAATAGGACTGCAAAGGCAGTGGAAAAAGTCTGACATTGCCGGAATTCGTACATTTCCGCTGATCTCATTGCTGGGTACGTTGTCCGTCCTGTTCACTGACGGCCAATTCGGC
>JBGSKR010000649.1:0-5804 GCA_041741135.1 Mariniblastus sp. | reverse complement strand
CGATGCATCAAGTCGTTTGTATCTGCAAGCGAATGGGCGGTGCTTTTGGTGGCAAAGAAACGCAAGCCGTAATCCCGGCGCTGATGGTCGCGTTGGTTGCACAGCGGACGGGCCGCGCGGCACGGATCGTTTACGACAAAGACACCGATATGTGCGTGACTGGGAAACGCCATCCCTACCTGTGTCGCTGGCAAGTCGGCTTTCAGGCGGACGGCGAGATCGTGGCACTTAAGTGCGATTTCTTTTCGGACGGAGGTGCGACGGCGGACCTTTCGACTTCCGTGATGGAACGCACATTGCTCCACGCCGACAGCAGTTATTTTATCGAGCACATGGAAGTCACCGGTCAAGTCTGTCGGACTAATTATCCGTCCAACACCGCGTTTCGTGGCTTTGGTGGCCCGCAAGGCGTCGCTGCCACCGAAAACATTGTCGAGCGAATCGCTGAATTCCTGTCTCTTGATGCATTGCAAGTCCGGCAACGAAACCTGTACGGAGTCGAACAGCGAAACACCACGCACTACGGCCAGTTCTTGTCAGGCAACCATCTACCCGAAATTGTGGAAACGCTTTCCGCTTCTTCCGATTATCAATCTCGCCGAAAATTGATCGCCGCGAAAAATGCGAAAGATCCATTGTGGTTGCGTGGCTTGGCACTGACGCCGGTCAAGTTCGGCATTTCGTTCACCAGCAAGTTTCTCAATCAAGGCAACGCGCTCGTCAACGTTTACACCGACGGCACCATCCAAGTTTCCACGGGTGGCACGGAAATGGGACAGGGCTTGAATACCAAGATTCGGCAACTGGTTGCCGATGAGTTCGGTGTGGCTGTTTCAAACGTGATCGTGATGGCGACTTCCACGGAGAAGAACAACAACACCTCGCCAACCGCCGCTTCTGCGGGAACGGACCTGAACGGAGCGGCTGCTGTGAACGCTTGTCGTGCGATTGTTGAACGACTGGCCGCTTTTGCTGCCGACTGGTTTGCTTCTGCCGCTGATGGTTTGATTCCATCGCCGGAACACATTGTGTTCGAGAACGGACAAGTCCTCGATGGTCGGCAACCGAAGAAATCGATTTCGTTTGCGGAACTGGCCAACCTTGCAAGACGCGAGCGAATCGATTTGGGAGCGCGTGGTTTTTATAAAACGCCGGGGGTTGACTACAACCGCGAAACGGGACGCGGCAATCCGTTTCTCTACTTCACGCAGGGAGCCGCCGTTGCCGAAGTTAAAATCGATCGCTTTACGGGCGAGCTGACCGTACCTCGCGTGGACGTATTGATCGATATCGGCAAATCCATCAATCCAGGAATCGACCTTGGGCAGATTACCGGTGGCTTCATTCAGGGGATGGGTTGGGTTACGGCTGAGTGTTTGGTCTACGATCAAAAGGGACGATTGCTTTCGCATTCACCGACGACCTATAAAATCCCTGCGATCACCGATGTGCCAATCGATTTTCGCTGTGAACTTTTTCCCAACGAAGACAACTTACACTGCATCCGCCGCAGCAAAGCCGTGGGAGAACCACCATTGCTGCTGGGCATCGCCGTGTGGGCAGCCGTCAAAAACGCATTGAGCTACTTGCCTGATGGCGTAGAGAACAACCTTTCGCTTCCAGCAACCGGCGAAGAAATTTTACGATGCTTGAATCGCTGACCCATATCGAAGCTCTTTCAGAACTCAGTCACAGCGGTACTCCGTTTGTCGCCGTGACGTTGGTCGAAGTTCGCGGTAGCACGCCGCAAAACGCCGGTGCAAAAATGTTGGTCGACGGCGTTGGTCGCGTGCATGGAACCGTTGGCGGCGGCAAACTGGAATTGCGAGCCATCGAGTTTGCCGCAGCGATGTTAAACGATTCGGATCGCCAGCGTGAGATCGTCGATTGGAATTTACAACGCGATATCGGGATGACTTGCGGCGGTCTAGTGAGGCTTTTTTTTGAAGTTTACCAGCGCGACCATTGGAACGTATTTGTGTTTGGAGCCGGACACGTCGCCCAAGCCCTCGTTCATGTTTTACTGACGCTGAACTGCCGAGTCACTTGTCTGGACACGCGGCTGGAGTGGCTGGCGAAATTGCCGGAGCACAATCGACTAAGAAAAATTTGTAGCGAGAATTTACCGGCGGAAACGTCGAGAATCACGCCAGATAGTTTTGTCGTGTGCATGACGATGGGACACGCGACCGATCGTCCTATCCTTGCGTCACTGTTTCGCAGCGGCATTCGGCCAGCGTTTTTGGGAGTGATTGGCAGCAAATCGAAACGAGCGGTGTTGTTGCGTGAGCTCAAATCGGAGGGCATTCTCGCGGAGGTTGCCGAGGGTTTTCTGTGTCCGGTCGGATTGCCGATTGGCTCCAACCAGCCCGCTGAAATTGCCATCAGCATTACCGCCCAAATGTTGGAGTACCGCGACCATGTTTGAACGAGGATCATTGCGGTTTCCGATCACTCTCGGTGTGGTGATGATTCTCATCATCGTGACGCTGATTGTCGGCTGGGTTTTGCTGACCCTGTTTTATGCGTGGCAGTTCCCCGATTCGCCGTTGTATTGGACACTGCTGTCCGTCGGATCGCTACTGTTTTTGATCGTGCTTGTGGGGGTCATCATGTACCTCGTACTAGCCATTAAAGCCGTCAACCTGACGCGACGCCAATCAAATTTTATCGATAGTGTCACCCATGAATTAAAATCTCCGATTGCTTCTCTGAAACTTTATCTGCAAACACTGGAAGTTCGTGCCGTCACGGAAAAGGAACGGCAGCAATTTCATCAATTCATGATGGCGGATGTCGAACGACTTGATACGTTAATCAGCCATCTGCTTACCGCGGGCATGGTCGACAGAAAAAGAGAAGCTTATGAACTTGAGTCAATTGAAGTTTCCGATCTGATTCGAGATTGCGTGACTACGGTTTGTGCGCGTTACCGCGTCCCTGAATCAAATGTAAGACTTGATTTGATTTCCACCGAGATTTTAGCGTCTCGAGTCGACGCGGTGATGGTTTTTAGAAACTTGATTGACAATGCCGTCAAGTATGCGGGCACGCCTGCTGAAGTCTCAATCTCCATGCGTCACGAAGGCGAGCGTTTGATCACGACTTTCCGCGACAACGGTACCGGTATTCCAACCGATCAACATCGTAAAATCTTCAAACGCTTTGAACGATTGGGAAAAGAACTTCATCGCGAGAAACCCGGTACGGGACTGGGGCTGTATATCGTGCGGACTTTGACCAAAAAAATGGAGGGACAAGTCCGCGTTGTTGACTCGCGAAACGGCTTCCAAAATAATTATCGAGTCGTTCGTGCAAACGACGGTGAGAAGTTAGCGACCGACATCACGACAGCGGATGAAACCACTGAAGACCAATCCAGCCCTTTGAACATTTCGCTGACTCCTCACTCAAATCAGTCCGCCGTCGGAACCACCTTTGAATTACAGTTGCCAATCCACCGTTTCTCGTTGGGCGACAAGGAACATGACTGAAAACAAGAAACACATTTTGTTGGTCGAAGACGAAGAACATCTCGCTGTCGGAATCAAATTTAATCTCGAAGCCGAGGGTTACTCGGTCTCCGCAGTTGGCAACGGACCGGCGGCGCTGCGCTGCGTTGAAAGCAGCGATCACCCCGTCGATCTGATTATTCTCGATTTGATGTTGCCCGGCATGAGCGGTTACGAAGTCTGTCAACAGATTCGCGATTCGGGTCGAAACATGCCTGTATTGATGCTGAGCGCGCGAACGCTCACCGAAGACCGCACTCGCGGATTTGATGTCGGAGCGAATCAGTATTTAGTGAAGCCATTCGAGTTGGGGGAGCTGATCAGCCGCATCAAGAACCTGCTATCAACCGCCACCGGTCGTCCACCCTCGAAACCTTCAACCAACAAACTCATCGAGTACGAATTTTCTGACGTTCACATCAACTTCCAGACTTACGAAATTCGCGTTGACGAAAAATCCGTTCGCTTAACTCAGCTTCAAATGAAGATGTTGAAATATTTCATCGAGCATGAAGGACAAGTCATCCCGCGATCCGAATTGCTGGAAGAAGTTTGGGAGATGCCGGGACACATGAACACGCGTGCGCCAGATCAAGTCTTGCGTCAACTTCGAAAAACGTTCGAACCCAACCCCGCCGAACCGCAACATTTTCTGACGATCCGCGATGCTGGCTATCGGTTTGTAAAAAATCCGACGAGTCATTCGTAACGTTCGATGGAGTGTTTCACTGGCAGGCGAGACGCCTGTGGTTCACGGGCGAGACGCCTTCGTTCCACGGGCAGGTGGGCGGCAGTAGTCAATACTCCCTATTGGGGCTCACCAGAATTGCATTTCATGCTCCGTAGCGGTGCTCGCCAGAGTTCCATTTCATGCTCCGTCGTGGGAGTTTCATTTCGCGAGAGGGAATCTTTGTGAATTCCACTACGAACGGCAAGAACAAATCTGCCACTTGCACGTTGGCCACCCCACAACGCTTCAATCGCTACAACCTGCCGAAAATTGCGATTTATGTTGGCTCAACTTAACGATGCATATCAGGAAGTTTGACTTTACGTCGCGATGGAATTATCATCGAATCAAACGATCTTTGTTAGTCAAGGATAACTTCTCGCACCATCGCTCGATCTCTATGTCACAACTTGTCATCGACAATATCGATCTTGTTCCAGCTTCCTGCCTGGAGGAAGAGGACGAGGCGCGGTGGGCGGATTATCACAGTGAGCATGCGCTTCAGTACGGCGTTACGCTTCACCCAAGTTTCACCCGCGCGGTATCCATGGCAAAAGCGGGCGTTGATGTAGTGCGATTGCATCATGCTGGCACGACGGTCGGATACATGCCGGTTTCTCGCGACTCGCGTGGCTGGGGACATCCGTCTGGGCGTTGGCTGATGTCGTTTCAGGGAATTGTTGGCGACCGTCGTTATCGCGTTTGTCCAGTTGAGTTGCTAGCCAAAGCCGGATTGAAACGAATCGTGTTTGACCGTTGTGTCGATGCATATCAAAGCTTTTCAAAGCAAACACTCTTTTCCGCTGAATCACCCGTCATCGATTTGCGTCATGGTTATCGACAATATCAACAGGACTTGCGCAACCGTGGCAGCCACCTGATGAAACGGATGGAGCAACGTCGTCGTAGAGCAGAACGGGAGTTCGGCAGCGTAAATCTAATCGATGCCACGAATGATCAAAGCATGCTTGATCGCCTCATCAGCTGGCGTCGCCAGCGCAATCGGCAGATACTGGCGCTGGATTTCTTGAAGTACGACTGGACGCAGAATTGCCTGGCGAAGTTGAATCAGGCGGCTACGGGAGATTTTCGCGGACGCTTACTGGAGTTAAATGTTGGGAACCAGCCAGCCGCCGCACTATTCGCGGTGCAGCACCAGAATCAATTGGAGTGCGTTATTACCGCCTTCGATCCGCAGATGGCGCCTGCATCACCGGGGCTTTTGCTGTTTCACCTGCTTGCGCGTGATGCGTCGCAGTTTGGCGTCGACTTTATTCATTTGACCCGAGGTGTCGAATCGTTCAAGGAACGTTTTGGAAACGCTTCCGTTCCGGTCTCAGATGTGGTTCTTGGCCAATCCACGCTGGCTCAGTATGCCACTCGCTGGGCGTATCAAGCCGAAGAATGGATTCGCGGGACCCGACTCAACCGCCCCGCACAACGAGTCTACCGACTAGCCAATCGCTGGCGGGAATGGCTGGTTGACGACGCTAATAAAGGGCCGCCATGCAGAGAAAACAAACGCTCTCAGATGGTCGATGCGCCCGGTCGGTGAAGTCGTT
>JBGSKR010000648.1:0-6625 GCA_041741135.1 Mariniblastus sp. | reverse complement strand
TATTGAACTATGTGAAGCCCGGCCAACCACCCACCATTATCTTCCACGGCAAGGACGACAAGACTGTGCCTTTTGATTCAGTCGAAGAGTTCGCAGCGTCCATGAAAAAAGCCAGGAATCGTTGCGAGCTAGTTGGTTACGAAGGCGCCGGCCACAGTTTTTTCAACCAAGACAAATATAATGAGTTGACCATCGCTGAGACTGACAAGTTCCTCACCGAACTCGGCTGGCTTGAGAAAAAATGAGAACAATTAGTGATCATCGGCGAGCAGCCGAAAATATAAACCGAACTTCAATCGTCAACAGAACCGTCTTGAAACGATCATGGTGCCTATCATCATGTCAAAGCTGATACTACGGTGCCCTACGCGACAGCCGAGACGTTCATTGCAGAGATGGAGAAGGCGGGGAATCGGTGCGAGTTGGTTGGTTTCGATGGTGCTGGTCACGGCTTTTTCAATACACGCCAAGAGCAGGGAAAAGACACAGTCAGGGGCATGGTAAAATTTCTGACATCGCTCGGTTACTTGGAAGATTGATCCCAGCTCAAGTCCCGACTTTGGCAAGCGTTAGCTTTAAATTTACCTCAGTAGCCCGCAACGCAAACAAGGCTTTAAAGCTCAGTTTGTGTTCTGGGGTTGGTAAGTTCTCTACTGCCGCTCGCTTTAAAAAGCTCCTTTAAATGCAATGAGCCGTCGAAGCTTCCTTAGAATTGTGACAATCGCTTGAATAATGAAAGCGGAAAAAAGAGTACTTTTTAACGTAGTGAGACTCTCCAGAGTTTCTGGTGAAAGAATTGACGTAACATAATCGGACTCGGCAAAGTTCCCTTGGTTGCGAAAAAGTTCTGACGAATTACTCTAGCCTGTGGTAGACAATAACTGCCGCTTAACCAAATCGAACATGCCTTCGAACCCGAACTAAACATGAACTCGAATTTTACCATGAAGACGCGAACTTCAATTTTCCTGTTAGTCGTCGCTCTCACTTTTAGTGTAAGTGATTTCGCTTTTGCTTCCCAAGAAAAAAAGCCGAACGTCGTCATCATCTACGCCGACGATCTCGGGTATGGTGACGTGCAGTGTTACAATCCCGAGCGCGGAAAAATTGCGACGCCGCAGATCGACTCGCTGGCCAAACAAGGCCTGATGTTTACCGACGCGCATTCGTCGTCGGGCGTCTGCTCGCCGTCGCGATATACGCTGTTGACGGGTCGCTATCATTGGCGCGGGCGATTGCAGAAAGGCATCGTTGGGACTTGGGCGCCACCGGCCATCGCTGCGGATCGAATGACAATCGGCTCACTTGCAAAACAGCATGGCTATCGTACCGCCTGCGTCGGCAAGTGGCATCTGGGATGGAACTGGCCGATTCCAAATGGGGAACGAGGATTGCTGGCGAGTAACAAAACGGAAGACATTCCTGCGACCGAAGCGCAGCAAGCGGCTTGGAACAAGCTGTTTTCTCAACCGATTCCTGGCGGCCCCCTTGATCGCGGCTTCGACATTTACTTTGGCACCGACGTTCCGAACTGGCCGCCGTTTTGTTTTATCGAAGGCGATCGGACCTTCGGCATCCCCAGCGAGTTTCTACCGGTGCGTTTGCTACAGAACAATCAGGCCAGCGTTCCCGGCCCGGCGCTGAAGGATTGGAAGCTTGAACCGATCCTGCCCGCGATCGGCGAACGTGCGGCACACTTCATCACCGAGTCTGCAAAAACTCCCGAGCCGTTCCTGCTGTATTTTTCGCTCACCTCGCCGCATACGCCGCTGTCGGTGAACGAGGAGTGGATCGGCAAAAGTGGACTTGGCCTCTACGCCGATTTCGTGATGGAAACGGACGCTGTGATTGGACAAGTGCTGGCTGCGATTGAAGCCTCTGGTGCAGCGGAAAATACCATCGTGATTTTCACTTCCGACAACGGCTGTGCTCATTACATTGGCTTGGCGGACCTTGAAGCTCAAGGCCATTTCCCCAGCGGCCCATTGCGTGGCTCGAAAGCGGATGCTTGGGAAGGCGGTCACCGCGTGCCGTTCATCGTCCGCTGGCCTGGCGTGGTGGCGGCGGGCGGAGTGAATGAACAGCTCGTCCATCAAGCCGATCTGCTGCGCACGTTTGCTGATGTCGTTGGGGCAGAACTACCGGACACCGCGGGCGAGGACAGCGTTAGTTTGCTACCTCTTTTGAAAGGCAACGACCAGCCCGTTCGCACAAACGCTGTAAGCAATTCGGTAAACGGTGTGCCTGCGTTGCGAGATGGGCACTGGAAGTATATTGCGGCGCCAGGCTCGGGCGGTTGGAGCAAGGGCGGCGACCAAAGCCAACCGATGCAACTCTATAACCTTCGCGATGACCTCGGTGAAACAAAAAACCTTGCCGCAGCCATGCCAACCAAAGTCGCCAACATGCAGGCTTTGTTGGAAAAATTGATTACCGATGGTCGCAGCACTCCCGGCGAAAAACAAGCCAACGACGTCGAGGTTGTGCGACATCCACAGTGATGCAAAGCACAAGAAAGCGCCGCGCACAAAGTAAGCGTTATTGTAACCGTTCACGGTAATTTTGAAAAATGTCGCTTGTCGACATGGTTCGTAGCCGAAGTCGTGAGACTTCGGTTTTATCTGTTTGGAGAATTTCCGAACTCTCACGAGTCCGGCTACAATCCGAACGGTTACGCGTTATTCTACCATGACTTGCACGTGTTCATTTTTCTGTCCAAGATCTTTTTTGTCCAAAACGATAACCAAGAAAGAATTTCCAGCGTTCTCATTTCAGTTCGCGTTACGGGCAAAGGTCTGAGGATATAAAGTTCAGCGATTTGATTGACTCAAGTTTGACAAAAAGATTGAGGACAAAAAAATTACGGACAAAAAAATAAGGCGTCACTGATATTTTTGCTTTGTGTGGTCGGACAGGAATGTCCAACCTACATAGAAAGTACACCTACAGCTTGCGGATCAACCGCGAGACTAACGCCGTCCAACCCGTTTGATGCGACGCTCCGCAACCGCGTCCGGTGTCCGCGTGAAAGAACTCATAAAAGAGAATCAAATCACTCCACGGCCCGTTTTCACTGTAGCGTTCGTCACCACCGTGACAGGGACGATTGCCATCCGCATCGTTCTGAAAAAGTGAACTCATGCGACGAGCGATCTCCCGCGCGGCGGCTAACAGCGTCACATGATTTCCGCTGCCGGTGGGTAACTCGACCGTAAAATCATCACCATAGTAGTGGTGATATCGCTCCAATGATTCCACGATCAAATAAGTGATCGGGAACCAAACCGGGCCTCGCCAATTGGAATTGCCGCCAAACATGTGGCTATCGCTTTCGCCCGGAACATAACGCACGTCTTCATGCTCACCCTGCACATCCAGCGAAAAAGGATTCGCTTTGTGAAAGCGAGAGAGCGAACGAATGCCAAATGGCGACAGAAACTCTTGCTCATCCAACAGATAGGCGAGCAAACGAGCCAAACGCTCACGCGAGGGAATCGCCAACAGTCGGTGGCCGTGCGTACCGCCTTGCTGGCAATAGCTAACGTGCCGCGCCAAGTCACTGCGATTGGTAAGAAACCAGTCCATCCGTTTCTTAAATCCAGGCAGTGCGGCAATGCGTTTTTCATCCAACAGTTCAACCGCAATCAATGGCATCAAGCCGACGAGTGAGCGCGTGCGTAAAGCAACCGGTGGCTTTCCATCGTCGAGAATCTGATCGTAATAAAACCCGTCTTCTTCGTCCCACAGTCCTTTGCCTCCCAGCGTGTTGATCGCATCGACAATCTGCACGAAGTGTTCAAAGAACTTTGACGCCATGTCTTCATAGGCCGTGTTCACCGATCCATTAGGCCGTTGAGCGAGTTCCAGTGCAATGTTCAGCATGGTCAGCGCATAAAAACCCATCCAAGCCGTCCCGTCGGCTTGTTCGAGTCTTTGACCATCGGGCAGCGCGGTCGATCGGTCAAAGACTCCGATATTATCCAGACCGAGAAATCCACCCGCAAACAGATTTCGCCCCTCGCTGTCTTTACGATTGACCCACCAAGTGAAATTCAAAAGTAGCTTTTGAAAACTACGTTCGAGAAACTCTCGATCACGCTGACCCGCAGGAGCCGTGATTTTATAAATACGCCAGCACGCCCAAGCGTGAACGGGCGGGTTCACGTCATTGAACTTCCATTCATAAGCCGGAATCTGACCATTCGGATGCAAGTACCATTCTCTCAAAAACAGCAACAATTGTTGCTTTGCAAAATCAGGGTCCGTCTCTGCCAAGGGCAGCATATGAAACGCGGTATCCCACGCCGCAAACCAGGGGTACTCCCACTTGTCCGGCATGGAAAGAATATCGTTGGCATGCAGATGCCCCCAAGTTGCATTTCGCCCCCACTTTCGACTCGGTGGTGGTGGCAGTCCCGCAGGATCACCTTTGATCCAATCGTTGACGTCGTAGCTGTAGAATTGTTTCGTCCACAGCAATCCCGCGTGAGCTTGCCGTTGGATGAACGCGTGTTCGGGATTGCTTTTTACAATTGTGGCATAGAGTTCATCGGCCTCTTGAATTCGTTGTGACAAAACTTCCTCTGCTGGATTTGTCTTTTCTAACGAAGCATCCGCCAGTCTTAAATTCAAGGTCACGCTTTCTCCCGCAGCAATCGTCAATCGAAAATGCGCGGCGGCTTTGGTGCCGGTTTGAGCAGGATTAACCGCTTCGCTTTCGCCGCCGATTACATAGCGATGAAAGGCATCTTTTGTGTATTGCAAATTGTTTGGCGAATTGTTTGGCGAATGGTTTGGCGAATGGTTTGAAGTGCCAAAGAGTTGCTGATGATTGGTGTCATTTTCCGTAAACAGCCACTCTGGCTCGGTGCCATCGCTGGCAGTTGCGGCTTGCAACTCAAACAGGCCGAGGTCTTCGACCATGTCTGAATCCAGCCCACGATGATCGATCTCGATGTGATCACCGACAAGACTCATTTTCGGTCGCGCGGCACCGTCTTGCCATGACCAGATAGTGCGAAACCAAACGGTTGGTAAAACGTCCAGCGAGGCAACTTCCAATCCGCGATTGTGAATCGTGATCCGAATGCAGATATCTTCCGGCGCGGCCTTCGCATACTCGACGAAGACATCGAAGTAACGCTCTTCGTCAAAAACTCCCGTGTCTACCAATTCGTACTCGGCATCGTGAAGTCCACGGCGAGCGTTTTCCGCGACCAGTTGCTCGTAAGGGAACTCGCGCTGCGGATACTTGTAGAGCGCCTTCATGTACGAGTGTGTTGGCGTGGAGTCCAGATAATAATAAAGCTCTTTGACATCCTCGCCATGATTTCCTTCTGGGCCGCTTAAGCCGAAAAGTCGTTCCTTCAAGATCGGGTCGCGATGATTCCAGAGCGCCAACGCAAAACAGAGGCGGCACTGCCGATCCGTGATCCCGAGCAGTCCATCCTCGCCCCAGCGATACGCTCGCGATCGTGCTTGTTCATGTGGGAAGGATCGCCAAGCGTCGCCGTTTTTTGAGTAGTCCTCGCGCACCGTCGCCCATTGTCGCTCCGAAAGATAAGGTCCCCATCGTTTCCAGTTGGCGGTCCGGTTTCTGTCTTCGAGCAAGCGTTGTCGTTCGGAGTTTAGGCTGTCAGGCATGGGATCGGTACTTGAAAGGAAAGTTTCGCCACGAAGCCAAAGGTTTCGCCACGAAGCCAAAGGTTTCGCCACAAAGCCAAAGGTTTCGCCACGAAGCCAAAGGTTTCGCCACAAATCGCACGAATTGACACGAATAAAGACCGCATTGAATTCGTGAAGATTCGTGCGATTCGTGGCAAGAAAATAAACTTACAACATCGCTGGGCTAAGATTCGCACAACTACGAGTTGGCGACTTGCTAAACATGAGTGGTTACGTTTCTTCTACAATAGAGTATCTAAGCTCTCCAATTCAACCACCACGGCATTAAACTCATCAACCGACTCAACCTCCATGTCCCGACTTCTTCCATTGATCGCAATCCTCGTTTCCATCATCGGTATTCCAAATCTTTCCCGCGCCCAGCAAGTCGGCGTTTGGATTGGCACCGGCGGCAAACCCAGTCAAGGAATCTATCATTGCACTCTCGATTCACAAAATGGAAAATTTTCGGAAACAAAACTGGTTGCTGAAATGAACAGTCCAGGTTTCTTGGTACTTCATCCAAGCTTGCCCGTTCTTTATGCTGTAGGAAATTTAGACGGGCAACCCGTCGTAGCCGGTTTTCACATCATCGGTCGTGGAGAGAAGGCAGGACTCAAGTTTCTTAACTCGCAACCGACTGGAGATGGTGGAGCGGACCATCTAGCGATTTCAAGCGATGGCAAGACGTTGATCACCGCGCAATATGGTGGCGGTTCCGTCGCTGCCTTTGCGCTGACTGAGGACGGATCGATTGCCAAACGAACACAGTTAGAGAAACATCAAGGGGGAAGCAAAGTTGTTGCTGGTCGTCAGAACAGTCCCCATGCGCATTGGGTAGGTTTTTCTCCCGATCAGAAATATGTTCTCGTGCCCGACCTCGGTTTGGATCAAGTCGTGATCTACAAGGTGGACACAGCGACGGCTTTGTTGACCGCGCACGGTGCTGGTGTTGTCGCTG
>JBGSKR010000647.1:0-2802 GCA_041741135.1 Mariniblastus sp. | reverse complement strand
ATGACACATCCATACAGTTGGGCGATTCTTTAATTGAGATTAGAGCCTTCGATTATACTTTTTTTGAAATTATTATGCCTGACCATGATTTAATTACGCAATTTTTGAGGACAGGATTTGACAGAGATGTCGCGGTAGAAGAAGTGACAGACGAGAAAATGGGACGGACGAGAAAATGGGACGCGGACGAGAAAATGGGACGCGGGTAGTTTCATATAACTACCCCCGGTGTGAATGGCACTTAATCCGCCGAAGCCGTTGTTCTGATTTTTGAAATTCCTCGCTCTTACCCCGATTTATTCACACCACCCGTTTAGCTTAGCGGTTGGTGGTCGATGAATCACGAATAAGAGTCGACCACGGTGATATCGTAGTTTCAGGACGCAACTCCTCCTGCCCCAATTCATTTCGCAGTCACGTTTTGAAGTCGTCAGCGGCGAAGCACTTCGGTTAGATGAGAGTGCTGTGGAGCCGGGACCAACTCGCGGCTTTGTGGGCCCAGCAGCGGGCCAAAACGATCCGG
The DNA here is from genome assembly GCA_041741135.1 of Mariniblastus sp. Taxonomy (GTDB): domain Bacteria; phylum Planctomycetota; class Planctomycetia; order Pirellulales; family Pirellulaceae; genus Mariniblastus. The sequence continues at coordinate 2,279 of JBGSKR010000647.1, read as the reverse complement.
TAGGTTCCACTTTGCCACTCGGTCATACAGTCGTTGCCAGAACTCTTGAACGCTTTGAGATACGCGAATGATCAGCCGACGTGAGTGCTTCACAACTTTCGCTCCTGCCTTCAAGACTGATAATGCGCCAACACTTCTTCTGCGCTCCGCTCCGACTTCAGCCAATTCGTGACCAAGAACAAGTAACGTGGTATTAAGTCCAACTGGCCGGTCTGCGAATCGGGGCGATCGACGACTACCAAGATCAATCGTTGCGAGTGTCGCCAACTGTCGGCTTGATACATCCCGAGTTCCACGCAGTATTCATAGCCTTCGCGCGGTGGTCGCCCAACGCGTCGTACGACATGTTCAGCAGCTAACTCGTGTAGCTTTGCATTGCTGCGCAAACGTCCGAGTAATCGCAGGATCATGCATCCCTTTGGCGATCGATTCGGTCAGTGAGATGCGATGATCGATCTCGCGAAGCAACAGCACGCCAGCGTTGGCGGTAATTCGTTGATCATCGAATTCAACCTTTACAGAGCGATTGAAATCTGGCCGACTATTTGTTCGGGCGTATCGATCCGGCGCAGGGCGATCGGTTGGATTCGCATTTGGACCATTGTGATACGTGCCAAACGGTCTTGGCGGCTTGTCATGCCGAGGAGGACACGCTGGTCGCCGCGCTCAGACAGGGCGTTTGTGAAGGCGAATTCGATCACCAGCCACAACTTCGTGACACCCTGCGGAACGTTGCGGCCGATGCACGGAAGGAGGCGCACGTATCGGGAGCACAGTACCCGTCTCGCTCCAATCGTGAATTGGCGTCACCGTTACCTCAAGGATCAGGCACCCGTGAAGCAACACGAAACAAGCTCACGATTGCCGTTGCGTTGTTCGGCGGACTGCTGGCCGCGTTGGGCTTGACGATGTTCTTGAAGACACCGGCAGGGATACTGCGCATTGAGATCAACGATCCGGGAATTGAACTGACGGTCAAAGGGACGCAGTATGTGCTCAAGGGAGCGGAGACAAAAGACATTTCGCTGACACCTAGCGATCACATCTTGCACATTCGGCGCGGCGACTTTGAGTTCGATACAAAGTCGCTCCAATTGAGTAAGGGCGATCTCGTCGTCGTGAAAGTGGTCGCGATCAGGCGATTGAAGGGCCTGCGGCATTTAGACCTTGCCCGGACTCAGATCACCGATGCGGGGCTGGAACCGCTGGCGGAACTGCCGCAGTTGAAACTATTGAACCTTGATTCGACAGCCATCACCGACGCAGGACTCGCACAACTCGAACCGCTCTCGGTTCTCCGCGATCTCAAGCTTCGCTGGACAAAGGTCACTTCGGCTGGCGTCGGAAAACTGCAGGCTGCTCTTCCTGACTGCAAGATTGAATGGAACGCGGCACTGCGGACATCGGTTCCCCTGACGCCGGAGGCAGTTGGCGACGCTACCGCAACTGGGAATCTTGCGATTGCGCTACGACGAAGCACCGCCGCAGCGACTGGAGCGATTGGCTGAATTGCAGCACCTGTTTGATCTCACCGTTGGCGGTGAATCTGTCGGTGATGACGAAGTCGCGATGTTGCGTGGATTGAAGAACGCCTTCAACTTTACGATCAGCGGCAAGCGAGTTACCGACGCTGATTTGGTGCATTTGAGTGAGATGACTCAAGTGCAGTTCCACTCATTGATTTTCACGCGCGTCGAAGGGCAGGGATTGGTCCACCTGAAACGGCTTCCCAAGCTCTGGTCTTTGCAAATGCCATACACACCACTTAACGACACGGGTGCCGAACCGATTGCCGCCCTGAGCGAAATCCAGTGGTTGAATCTCAGTTTCACTCAGGCCGGTGACGAAACGCTGAAGCAGATCGCACAAATGCCGAAACTGGAAAATCTCGAACTCACTGAAACCAAAATCACTAACGCCGGGATTGCCTTTCTCGAACCGATCGCCAGTCCGCTCACGACACTAGAAGCACCAATGCTCATATTTCATCACCCTCATGACAGGCTGAAAGCCTCTCCCACTTTTTGAAGATCATTATGCCTCAACAACGACGCCATAGTTCTCGCTGCACAACGAAGCAATCAAACCTTCGACAAGCATTGTATTCTTTTCTTTCGGGGATCGCGTTGCCCGGACAGTCGGCGAAGCCGCTGCGGCGGCGTGGTGGCCGAGGCTACGCAGGGATGCGGTTTGAAGCATTGGAAGATCGACGGCTGCTCGCCACGCTAACGGTCAACACGCTCGCCGATGGATTCGCAGCCGATGGTCTGTTGTCGCTG
>JBGSKR010000646.1:0-4958 GCA_041741135.1 Mariniblastus sp. | reverse complement strand
CTTCATCCGCGAGAAACTGAAAATTGATGATGCTGTTCCAGTATTCTTTGCTATACAAAATAATCGGAATTTTTTGCATGCGTCCAGTTTGTCGGAGCGTCAACGTCGTGAACAACTCGTCGAGGGTTCCGAAGCCGCCGGGAAAGCAGATAAGGGCTTTGGCGCGCAGCAGAAAGTGCATTTTTCGAATCGCGAAATAGTTAAACTGAAAGCACAAACCGGGCGTGACATAGTGGTTTGGCTGCTGTTCGAAGGGCAGCGTGATGTTGAGTGCCATCGATTTTCCGCCAGCTTCGAAGGCACCGCGATTGCCCGCTTCCATGATCCCTGGCCCGCCGCCCGTTTTGACAATGTACTCGCCATCGCGGAACTGTTTATTGTATTCCGTCACCATTCGGCAAAACTCGCGGCACTCTTCATAGTACCTGGATTTGTACAACACTCGTTTCGCGCGGATCATCATCCGAGCGGCTTCGGGACTGTCGGGGTCTTTGGCAAGTGCTGCTTCCGCTTCAACTACCAACCGCTCTCCTTCGACCTTGGGAGCGATTTGAGTGCCACCGAAAACAACGATGGTGGATTTGATGCCTGCCGCATCCATCATGATTTCAGGTTTCAACAATTCAAGCTGGAATCGCACCGGCCGCAAGTCTTCGCTGCGAATAAAATCCTGATCTAAATAAGCCAACCGGTAACTCGGGTGTTCCATAATGGCTTGAAGGCGTTCTGCGATTTGCGGGTCTGGTTGATTCACGAGATTTTCCTCGGGTTATTTGAAAGATTCGCAAAAAAAAAGCCTGAGAAAAATACTTTTTTCTCAGGCTTCAACGAAGTACCGGTGAGAGGACTTGAACCTCCACGAGATTGCTCTCAATGGATTTTGAATCCATCGCGTCTGCCATTCCGCCACACCGGCTCATGTTGCAAGCCCCGAATTTTACTCAAATCGCTGGCCGAGCGACAAGGGGGTTAATGGCTTCTCAAGGATTCGAGTAACGGCAGTCGACCAATCTGACGCGCCGCAAGCCAGCCTGCGAAAATTCCTACCGCTAAAATTGCACCAAACATGATCAGCAACGACAGCCACGGCACCGAGGCGTTGCCGATCAACCAATGCGGAACCGTCGTAAACAGCGCCGATAAAATGCCCACGATCAAGCCACCAACCAACAAGCTTCCGTTCTCCAAAAAAATCATGGTGCCCAAGCGACTGCCACCGAATCCGACGGCTCGCATCAAACCCAGTTCGCGGCGGCGTTCGAGCACACTTCGCCACTGAACCGCAGCGAGACCAAACGTGCCCAGCAACAATCCCAACGCACCAAGCGTCTGAAACGTACTGAGGTATGTATTTTGCACCGTCATGAAACTTGCTAGGATGTCATGTGCGGAACGGGCATCGAAACCGTAATCGCTCAGATGTTGTTCCATCATTTGCACCCCTGTTTTTGTGTTCGCGTTTGTTTGGGTGGCTGCGTTTGATTTTGAGACTGATGTTTCAGTTTTCGCCTTCGGTGGCTGATCTGAGATCAGAAAATACTGATAACCGCCAATCGCTGGAAACGCCGTTACGAAATCCTTCTCGGAAACGATCAAGCTGCCTTGCAAAATCGTATTGGCAAGAAATCCGATCACTCGAAAGTGAATCGTCTCGCCACTGTCATAGCTCACCGGAAACACCGCGCCGGTGGAAAAAATCTTCAGGCTGTAGTTCGCCGTGTTTTTGTCGATCACCACAGGGATCGGGTCTGTCGGCGTGCCTCGATGCGGCTTCTCGCTCGACAATAGTTCCCACGGATTGGATTTCTCCAGTTCTGTTGCAGCCAGACTGCCAGCCCAGGCGAAAGCGGTAGTTGAATCGCGAAAATGTTCGACAAATGCGGGCGAGACGCCTAACACTTGCGGCTGAGTCGACTGATACAAATTATTGCAACTCGCGTCTTCCCCCGATTTGTAGCGCAAGGAAAAAACGGTCATTGGATCGGTGTTGTTTGCGGCAATATCTTCTTTCAAGCCCAACGTCGTTCGTCTGCCAGCAGGCGTGGTCAAATCTTCAAGGATTGGTTGGCTCGAATGCGCAACCCAAGTGAATCCGCCTGTTCCCTGCTCTGTCGGAGCAAGTCGAAACGCACTGACCGCCGCGATCAGAAAACTGGCAACCGCCACGAGTCCAATCGTCAACGTGCTTCGCAGAGGATTCCGTTTTGCGTTGGCAAGCGCGAGTCCGCTCAAAGTCAGTCCTTCAGGATGCGGAAGCGAACGTCGCAGCCATTGATGAACGAGAATCAACAACGCCGCCAGCACCAAAAAACCGGCTCCCAGAAACGAACCGGCTTGTGCTTCACCGGCCAACTTCGTCGCCATCACCGCCAATCCGATCGCCAAGCACAGAAAAAAAATCGCCAGCCACGAAAAACCACTTATCCGGCTGCCAACTTTTAGATTCAAATTTTTCAACGAACCGGATTTCATGCGAACCTGTGACTCAAGATTGCCGGCCAATAGCGCCGTTACATTTGCGCGGCAGGTGCGGCGCAACGACCAAGCAATCGTCACGAGGCAAACAAGAACTCCGCTGACCATGCCAATCAGCAAACTTATCGGTGTGACATGCAACTGCAAAAACGGTTTTGAAATCGCTCCGACCCAAACCGTCGTCAGCCCCCAAATCATCAACCCCGCGTAGCCTACGCCCAACAAAATTCCAATCAGTCCACCGACCAAAGAAACAAACAGCATCTCCATCAACCACACTCGGCGCAATCGCGACTGAGAAAAACCGATCGCGCTCATTAGTCCCACTTCAGCCGCTCGTTGCTCGAAGCTAAGTCGAAACAACAGCGCCACTAAGATCATCGCGGACACAATCACAAACATGCTGAGTGCCAAAAACAACGCATCGAAAGGTGTCGAGCCGCTCGATGCCGCCAGTCCTCGTTGCTTGATCGAGACGATCTGTAAACCGAAATCTTGTTGGCCGCTGGCGATCGCGTTGAGCAGTTGGTTGGAGATGGGCTTGGCTTGCTTCGGAATCCGGAAACTGGTCACATGCCCAAATCGGCTGTTCCATAATTTTTTTCCTGTCGCGGGCGAAACAAAAGCTTTCGGAGTCGTGCGGTGATTCGACCAATAGTCATCGTCTTGAGAGCGAATGGTGCTCGCCGTGTCGAACGGCAAATCCCAATTATCGATTGACTCGGCGTCGGTGATTCCGGGCACTGCCGGAGTCAAATCAGGATCGTTAGTGACTTCCGGGCGCGTTTCGAATTTCGCTCGCTCAATTTTGCCGCGACGTTTTACAACATACGGACTGACGGGCTCCGTAAACTTGGCAACATCCACCAGCTTCAACTCGGCCGTTTTCTCGACTTGGTTTCCATGCGTTGTTTCCGGCTCAAAATAGGTCACAGTCAATCGGTCGCCCAATTTCGCGCCCAAATCATTGGCCGCCCACTCATTCAAAACAATTTCGTCGTCGGCTAACGCACCGATGGCTTGTCCGCTGGCGGCAGAAAGTGGCTGAAAGGTTTCATCGAAATCGATCGCGCTGATCATCGAAAACGGTACGCCCGATTTCGTGCCCGCCCGTCGGATATCGTTTGCCAAATAAGTGAAGACGGGTTTGGCGGCGGGAAGCGCGGAGCGGATCACGCTGACTTCTGCATCGCTGAACACCATTCGTTCGGAAGCCAGACTCCAGTAATCGAAGACGGTGGAATCCCCGTCAGTACCTGTATTCTCTGCGGTGTTGTCGTGTTTGTTTTCCGGAAGTTCAAATTTAAGTTTGACCTCCGTCAGCAATAAACCGTAATCGGCCAGCGTTGGTTGTAGCTCGCGGCGAAGTTGAGCCGTCTGTTCAAAGTCCAGTGGCGTCGCATTTTTCCCGGACAGGAAAATGACATTGGCTTGATCGGTGTCCGTTTTATGGCTGAGAATGGTATAAGAAAGCGATTCCTGTAAGAGGCCGATCGGCAGATATAAATTCAGCGGATCGCTTTGCGTCGGATGCATTCCAAATCGACCAAGGCTGGTCGTGGGTACGATATGGACGACATTTAGATCAACCAAACTGTCAATCAAATCATTCTTCTTGCTCATCGCACTATCGCCGGGCAGCTGGTTCCGTTTAGGAATCCGCAGCGTAACGTTGGCCTGTCGGGCGGTCACCATCGCCGGTGTGATGCCGAGTTCTTGCGCGAGGGTCTGATTGATGGCCACTTCGCTCTCGCCCAGTTCGTTAGGCGGAGCAATGTCAACATCACCCAGCTTCCAAAACTCGGGCGCGATACCAAGCACCGTGACCTGGTTGGCCCGCGCGACAACCGATTCAATCATGCTTTCGACTTCGGCAGATGAGCCAGCAACCGCGTTGGCAGACTCTTTAGGTGCAGAACCGTTGTCCTTTTGCACCGGAATTTTCGTCTCGACGGTACCGCCGGGAAACAAGATCGCGGGTACAGCGCTTTGATAATATTCCTGAAACGGTTTTGTCGTTTGAATTTCGTTCGCGAGTTTGCTGCGAAAAAAACCGTCGGACATCAGCATCTCATCGATCTTGCCCAATCGCTCGATCGTCAGCGAGCGGAGGCTTTGTCTCATGCTGTCACCGACGATCAGCGCACCCGTAAGCACCGCTGTCGCAGCTGCCACGCCGAGCATAAGCGCAAGATTCGTTTGCCAATAAAACAGAAAGCTGCGTTTTGCGAGGTTCCAAAGTGACATGGAAGAAGGGTTCAGTTGGCAGTTTTTAGTTGGCAGGGTTCAGGAAATGTTTTTAGATTCTAGCTCTACTCGGTGAACTTTCCGCCTTCCAATCGGACTTGACGCTGGAACGTTGCCGCAAGTGCCGCGCTATGCGTGACGCAAATTAAGATTGTGTTTTCCTGCCGTTGCAAGTTCAACAGAATCTGGCCAATTTTTTCTGCGTTGGCGGGATCGAGATTTCCCGTCGGCTCGTC
>JBGSKR010000645.1:0-3897 GCA_041741135.1 Mariniblastus sp. | reverse complement strand
TCTCGCATTGCACAACGTTGGTACTTGTTTGCATTCATCTCGATGATGGTCGGCGGCGTGTTGGTTTCGACAGGATTGGGCGTTGGCGCAAGCTACTTTTTCCCCGACCATTGGTGGCTAGTGTTGATCGGGATCATTCCTGTTGCCGGAGCTGCCTTGGCTGTCTGGAATTTAATGACCGACCAACGTCGCGCGGCAGTCATCTCCGTGTTGTTCAGCTCTGTTGTGTTCAGCATCGTTCTGTTTGGATTTGGCACGGTCGCGGTGGATTCGGTCAATCAGTCGCAGAAGCTGCTGTCACCGATTGCCAATTCCGATCATCGCTCGCTATTGGCGACGTTTCGCACCCTGGAATCGAGCTGGGTTTACTATGCGGGACAACCGATCTACGAATGTCAGGTGGAGCCGGACAACGGGGCGTTAACAAAACTCGAGCGGACGAAAGGGTGGAAACCGAAACTGCGGATGACACCTGAAGCGATCCTAAGATTAGACCCCAATGCTGCTTTTGTCACGACCGACGAATTTTCCGACGAGTTGCGACATCGACTGCCAGCGGACTACGCCATTGAAAAATCGACAGACTACTTTCTGAAGAAGAAAAAACGGCTAGTTCTGTTTCGACGATCAAAATAGAGATTGCGGTTCGGTTGCTGCTTTGCTTAACCCTAAACTTCTGTGGCTTCTCGCGCCGAAGAGTGGCGAGTCCAAGTTTTGGCCGCATCAGCTAGATTCGCGAGCGGACTTTCCTCAACTCAACTGAATTGCCTTTTTGGTTGTAAGTTGCCGAGTCGACAAATCTTTTGATCAGCATGACCCCTCGGCCGCGGCTGTTCTCGAGGTTCTCTTCCAACGTTGGGTCAGGTAATTTCAGCGGGTCAAACCCATCGCCCTGATCCGTTATTTTCGCGAAGAAGCGAGCCGAGGTGAGCCGAATTACGATGTGGACGGTTTTTGAAGGATCACGACGGTTGCCGTGATCGATCGCATTCATAATTGCTTCTTCCATGGCCATTCGAATGCCAAATTCGTCGCGTCCCGACCAACCTCGTCGCGCTAATTCGTCCAAGAATGGTTCCATGAATCGGGCGCAGTTATCGGGCACGCTCGCGATGTACTGATCGACCGACCAACCTTCCACAGGCTCGTCTCTTGATTCGTCGTCGATAGATGATTCGGAGTTTCCTGAGGAATTCATCGAGGGTAGAGAAAAAGAAAGTAAGATTCGGAACGAATCAGAATGAAGGAGAAGACTCGTCTTCGATCGTAAAAACGGAATCAAGTTTTGTATAACTGAAAAGATCGCGAACTTCGGGTCGAAGGTTACTTAGTCTCAAACTTCCGCCTTGAGCGCGAACTCTCTTTTCGAGCACCAGCAGCTTGTTGATCGCTGCACTGGAGAAGAATCGAACGTTTTCAAAATTGACTATCAACTTTTCGGAAGGGTGGGACTCGACCAGTGACAACAGTTCTTTGCCCATCTGTTCGATCTTGGCCGGGTCCATGATACGTTTGTCTTTGAAAGTGATCGTGGCAACATTTTCCATATTGACCAGGTCAATGCACTCATAAGGTTCCATCGTCACAACTCCGATCGGTTAAGGGATTCCGTTCGAAACATTAGAACCTGTAGAGAATGCGAAAGCAACCGATTGGGCGACAACTTGGTCGCAGCCCACAAGTATAAGAAAAAAAACACTAGGCCTTGGCGTCCCCGAACGACGGACCAGAGTCTCATCCGTGTACGCTAGGTTCTAGTGTTTTTTAGTACCACAACACGACCTGACCGATTCGTGGGAATCCGATTCGGCTACCGTTTCTTCAAGGATAGGAACTGAGAGGTGTCTAATGGTAGAAACCTGCCCAATCCGTTTCCTTCGTGAAACGGTCGGTACGGAAGGTTGTGTAAAAAATAGGGTGACAGTTAATCGCGAGGCTTCGCAACTCCGTGCAGAAATATGACTGCACCGAAGAACAGGACAGGCCAACATACCCAATTGGGTATCGAGATTACTTTCGTGGGAGCAGGCGCCAAAGGCGTTGGTTGAGTGAAACTGGTGTTCTCGAATGAAGCTTGGTAGTAAGGGGAATTAAACGGCTGATTTAGCGACGCCTGCCTATCATTTTGGATGCTACCATTTTCAGAGAGAAAATTGGAAAACCTGGGCGTCAGCTCATAGCTTTGCACAACGTTCAATTGGATTCCAATCAGGATTAAAACGAATCCAAGAGTCATGGTGGTGCCACGTCGCATAGCCATCTACTTTTCCTCTGTTGAGTGTTGTTGATTGAAATATCGTATTGGCGATCATGGGGACTTGAGGAAGGGTCAGCCAATTTGGGGAAACTCGCTACCATCTTTTGGGATGTAACGATTATTAAAGTCGTTGTGATAAAAGGATCAAGTTAGATTGTCCGGTAGCCGGTGACTGGACACATGTCACTAAAATTCGATTTCAGAAATCGCGTATTCGACAAAATAACGCTAACGGTTTGCAAGATTAAGTTCGCATGTTGCCGAGATAGTCGCACGTAAACGAATGACTTCGTTACAAGCCCGAATCTTTCATCAGTTCCCTCAACTGAAGCTCTCGCCCTATTTCTTCGGTTAAAGCTTCCCATTTCTCGGCGACTCGCGACAACACCTTGGTAGCCTCTGCGCCGTTCATTAACCCCTCGCGAACCTCGTCATCAAGGACCGCCAAGTATTGGTCACTGCGGCGAACTCGCGGGAAAACAAGCACCACGTCTTCATCGTTGACTTCCGCGATCACATCCGCATACTGTCTGGCGGCAGCGTCTGAGATCGCGGTTCCCGTCCAAATGGTCGGATCGCCAAGATGGCTTGCGCGAAACGGTCCGGACTGAGGCGACTCGACAACCGTGGCCAAATTTATCGGCTTGCTCGCGAGCCACTCAAGAAACTCAAATGCTGCTGAAGTGTTTCGACTCGAACGTGGAACGGCTCCGATCAGCCCACCGTAACCCAAATAAGGAACGAACCTGTTTTCGTCCTTGCGACGTGCGATCCAATTCTTTTCCTGAGGGTCGTACCATTGGTCTGAACTAGGAAGATTGACAAATCCAATCTCGAGAACTTTCTCCGGAGGAGCATCGTCTTCAAATGCGGAATGGGTAGGCCAAGTAACTCCCAACTGGCTTTTGCCCGTTGCGATGCGGCGATAGACATCGACCGGCGCTAATTCGAAGTGGTGAGCACTCTTTCCAACAAGCTTCTTCATGTCGTTAAAGGCGATAGCAAACGCCGGACTATCGATGAGCGGCTGCATTGTCTTCCGCTCAAACACGGTCGACAATTTTCCGCGATCACGAATCAGTGAAGCCGCCCGTGCCAGAAATACATGGGCCGCCCAACCTTTCGCGAGAGGTAGATCGAACTGATCCGCGTCAATTTTATCGACAACCTCAACTAGCGAATTCCAGTTCTCGAAAGCTTTAACTTGATTTCGATCAAAGACATCCGCTCGAAACATCATCGTCATTTGTGGAGCTCCCAAAGGAACGGCCCAGTTTTGTTCGCCATGACGAATCAAAGTACCTCGATGAAGCCGCAGAATTTCATCTTTATTTAGCTCTTCCGAACTCCACATTCGATTGGGAATGGGCAACAATTGATTGCCAGCGGTAAGCTCTCCCAATAACCAAGGTGGAAAAATTACCACATCCACACCATCAGCCAATCGAAAATCGGACTCGACAAAATCCTCGATCGACTGAGCGATAATGGTCAACTCACCATCACGTCGTGCTTCCCATTGTCTCGCCACAATTGCGCCAAGGTTCTGCTCACCAATTACCAACATTTGTAGGGGATCGGGACGAGAACTGGCGTCCTCCCAATGTGTCTCCCCACCAGGCACTTCTGCTTCATGACAC
>JBGSKR010000644.1:0-4869 GCA_041741135.1 Mariniblastus sp. | reverse complement strand
CCTCCTGCCACCATCATAAACACATGACTGCGACTCAACAAACCGAAACCATCCAATGGGTCGGTGATGCCAAGGGATACCTGCGTTTAATCGATCAGACTTTGCTGCCGAGCGAACTGACGCTAATCGATTGTCGCGATGCCGAAACCGTTTGGGAAGCGATCAAGATGCTTCGCGTGCGAGGCGCACCTGCGATCGGCATCGCGGCGGCTTACGGAATTGTCGTAGGAATGCAAACCGTCAGCGATCAAGATAACGACGATTTCTTTTCCCGTTTCCATTCTCTGCACGAGTACCTGGCTTCCAGTCGTCCTACCGCCGTAAATTTGTTTTGGGCACTCGATCGCATGAAAAGCGTCTGTGAATCGCTTCACGGCCAAAAATCGCCGGCAGAAATTCGCAGCGAACTGTTGAGCGAAGCTATTCGAATCCACAACGAAGACCGAGCCATGTGCCACGCGATCGGAGCGTTTGGAGCGGAACTGATTGGCGGCATCGACGGAGTGTTGACACATTGCAATGCGGGTGGATTGGCGACAGCGGAATACGGCACGGCCCTGAGCGTATTTTTCACCGCCCAAGACCGAGGGCATCGGCTGCACGTCTACGTCGATGAGACTCGTCCGCTGCTTCAAGGCGCGCGACTCACGGCTTGGGAACTCATGCAACGCGGCATCGACGCGACGCTGATTTGCGATTCGATGGCGGCCCAAGTCATGAAGGAAGGACGCGTGCAAGCCGTGATCACCGGTGCCGACCGGATCGCCGCCAACGGAGATTCTGCGAATAAGATTGGGACGTATTCGATCGCCGTGCTGGCGCGAGCTCATGGAATCCCGTTCTATATCGCCGCTCCCAGCAGCACCTTCGATCTTTCGATTTCATCTGGCGACCAGATTCCGATTGAAGAACGATCGGCGGAAGAAATCACCCATGGCTTTGGTCGGCAAACCGCCCCCACGGGCGTGGCCGTCTACAACCCAGCCTTCGACGTGACGCCCGCCGAATATATTACGGCGATCATTACCGAGCACGGCGTAATCAAACCAGTCGATGAATCTGCAATCCGCGAGATGTTGAATTTGGCTTAGCATCGTGCAATAAATAATTGTCGCCTTACACTCCGCGAAAGACGCGTTATTTCGATCCTTGGAGGAGCGAAAGACGAACTTAAAAAACCGCACGACGCTCACTGAATCGCCAAGCCTCAACATCCGAGTTGCGTCAAAACTTATTTTTCTATCTCGCAACATTTCGCCGAGTGATATCGAAAATAAGTACTGCACAAATGGATCGGTATTTTAGGGCGACAAATCCCAGACTCGAACGGTACCGTCTCGGCTGCCGGTGGCGATTCGGGTTCCGTCGGGGAAGTAGGCGATGGAATTGATCGTGCTGTGCAAGTCACCAAGCCTGAATGTTTCCAGCAATTTCCATTCAGGGATACTCCAAACTGCAATGGCGCCCCGACTGCCTCGTCGTTCGAACCTGTAACCTCCCCCAACTGCTACACGGTCTCCATCCGCGTTCATGCCTCCCACATACAATTGGACGCCACCACCATGTGGCCAAGAATCGTTGACTTTAACCCCTTTCATGTTTACCAAATGATACGGATCAACATGCACGATTTCCCCGTTAGGCGAGGCTGAAAGAACTCGCGACGAACTACCTTTTCGAGGCTCAAACTCACCTACTTTTTTCATTGTTTCTAAGTTCCAGAACTCAATGCAAACGTAGGGAGAGATATGACCACCGATGTCCCTCTCGTATTCCAGTGCGATTCGTTTCTCGTCAGCAAAACATAGCATCCCCAAAGGCATCTGTTTGTACCCTTCGAATCGTTTGTTGTTTTGCTCAAAAAATTCATTTAACTTACTGAGTGGTTTGCCTTCGCTGTCTCCAAACCAAAATTGCGTTTTGGCACTATCGGCGTCCCTGATCACTCCCGCCATCATTTCTCCGTCATTGGAAATGTCCAAACTGGCGACATAACCCGAAAATGGAATGAATTCCAGTGGATCATTTTTATTGACTTGCCAGATTACAATTCCAGACTCGGCAACGATGCCTTCGAACCAAGTTGGCTTCAAATCAGCAACGCTGGCGATAACCCTCTCCCCATCGGGGGAAAAAATAACGTTTCGAACAGCGGAGACCACTTCGGCGGTTTTGACTATGTCGCCATTTTTCGAAGACCTGAGTTCAAGCCGACCTTTTCCAATAATATATGGCCAGTAGTCTTTTTCGTACTTTGGAATTGGAAGACTGCTTCCAATCGCCAGCAAGTCTCCCTGTGGTGAGACAGCCACATGTGGCCACCAACGATCAGTGTGAATTTCCAAGGCGGGTGTATCAAACCTGAATGTAAAATAAAACCATGCGAAAACAACGGCCACAACTGAACCTGTGGACAAGGCTATCCATGTTAGAGTTCTCATGCCTTTCCTCCGCTTCCACGCGGCTTTCCGTTGAGGCTCTCAGCTGATCAACATCAGCCTCGGCACTCACTTCGAACGTTGTTCCGATTCAAGCTGGCGCTGTTTTAGGTATTCTTCCTGCCATTTCGCGTCTTCGCGGTTTTTGTCGAGGGTAGCTTTGAATGTTTGCCAAGTCCCGCCTTTTTCGAAATAACGAAGAACTTTCTCATATTCTTGTTGATGTTTGGCGATCTCCGCGTCGTACTTCGATTCGTCAATCTCAATTCCATTTTTGGCGGCTTCTTTCAAAGCAAGCCGCTTGGCCTCGATTGCCCAATTGCGGTTGGCTTCGAGGTCCATCAAGTAAAACTTCTTCCCTCCTTGCCATGAACTCCAGCGATCAATATCCGCTTGTGCTTTCTCGAAGTCTGCACCATTGTCTTTCATCCAAGCAACTAAATCAGCATACTCTTGTTTGTGTTCGGGAGTTTGAGGGCGCCTCGCTTCTTTTAAAACCAAGTGGGCTAATTGGCCTTCACCGCCAATTTGATCGGGATATCCCTGATAAATTTCAAAGTCCGCTCCTAAATTAAGCAAATACATGGTCAGCTCATATTGCCCAAACCAACCGACTGCCGACATGGCCGCAGTGAAGCCCCCTCGTCCGATTGTTTCTTTCTTGTTCACGTCCGCCCCATGATCCACCAAAAATTTGATTCTCTCCTTTTTGTCTTTTCCTCCCCATTTTACTAATTCGATGATTGGCAAGTTAACATACTTAACCTCAATAGTATCGATATCCAAATTCGGATCGCCACCATTTTCGAACACGGATTCAAAATATCTCACGTCCTTGTCAAGCGTACAAAGATGTGTCACCGAGCCGATTTTCGGTAGCCTGCCTTTCGCGCCAAAATCCGTTTCAAAGATGACATTCGGATTTGCGCCTTTTTTTAGCAAAAGCTCGAAAGCCTCAAAGTTGCGAGCGGTATAAGCCCAGAGCAACAGCGTCATGTTATTTTTGCCATTAGCACTTACGTCCGCACCGGATCCAATCAGCGTTTCCATCCGTTTCAAGTCCCCCGCATTCACCGCGCTGCAAAGCTCGATCACGTTTGGTTGGCCTCGAAAATAAAACTCTGCGTCCCAGCCATACTTCGGATGGTGAACGCCTTGCTCAGCAACTTGAAACGCACCGATGCCAATCACGGCAGCCACGAGGGCAGTCCCAATTAGACTTGCACGTTTTACATGGTTATCATTCATCGCTACCACTTGTAAGCTGTTAGAGCTGAATTTTAATTTCCGTTTCAGGATCATATCCAAGCAAATCGATTTGCAACGACTGATCCACGAGTAAACCGAACAACGCCGAATTCATGACATGGGAACTAGCCATATTGAGAATCAGGCTTTGATTGAAATAGAGAGCACCAATCACAACTGGGAGCGAAAGTGGCTCAGACGTCACTAGCTCAAAAGCTCCGACAAGAATTGCTTGTTCCGTTGCGACTTGGGCGTCGGTGAAAGGCCCTGTTAGCTCTCGGCGAAATCCCATGCCATCAAATGCCATGGGTGGAATGAAATTAGGCAGGCCATCGTGAAAGGCATTGGCCGAATCACCAAGATCAATAGTGTCTTGTACGAAACTCAAAATATCATGATTAACGTAATAGGCATCAATCAAGCCTGCAGCGTTTGATCGATAATTGGCGACATAGCGATCATAGCTGCCCGGATACAGTTCATCACCGATCATTTCAGCAGTGATGGCGAATGGATTTAGCAGGTTATCAGGCCAAGCTCCAGCGAGCGGCTCAAATAAAGTCAACGGATGCAGCCCCGCTGCATTAAATGTAATCGCGGGCAAGTTGCCTACGATTGACGCAGCACTTGCAAGTCCTCCGCCTAATGAGTGGCCCGTGACCATCAAATTGTCGTTTGAAAGACGCTGAATTTCTGAGAGTCGAAATCCGATTTCCATCGCATAGTTGTACTGTCCGGTAACTTCACCAAAAGCCTGATAGGCGTCAACGATGATATCAGGAACGTCATTTGTACCAGCAAAAACAAGGATATATTGTTCCGGTCCGGCAATGTAGTCTTTGTAGAGAGCTGCCGTGAAGCCAGGGACTTCGTTTGTTCCCGCCAAGTGGTTCAGCATCGAAACGATTTGCCCTGGTACCCCCAACTCCTCAAGACGGTTTGAATTAAGAATTTCCAATGAAAAATTGGGGCTGTCGCTGAGTGCATAGACTTCTCGCGATGCCAGCCCAGTGCGGACGACAAGTCCTTGGTCACCAACGGCTCCTTTCTCGAGTTTCCAATAAATCGAAGGCTCGTTGGCGATGATGTATTTCACACTGTCTGACGAAATCTCAACTCCCGCATAAACAATGGTGCCTGTGAGAACAATGTTCTGGCGATTGTTGATTTCAAGCTCTTTGAG